>CANBEE010000013.1 GCA_947367415.1 uncultured Bacteroidales bacterium | reverse complement strand
ATTAATATTCTTCAATATTTTTTGTTTTTCGATAGGCAAAGATAGCAAAAAGCGAATGAATAAACAATGATAATCAACAATGAAGTATCAGATTCTCCACATTTCGCACCAACAAGTGCAGAAAAACAGATTGATTTATTTTGTATTAGACTCAACTTGTTATATCTTTGTAGAATAAATTTTGTTATTCAAGAAAAAGAACGAACCTTATGTGGAAAAAATTTTGTGGCTGGTTGCTCAAACGCATGGGATGGACGGTAGACAATGACACCATCATCCCCGAAGACAAATGCATTATCCTTGGAGTACCACACACCTCAGGATGGGATTTCGTTATCTCATACCTTTTTTATAAGTCGTTAGGCGGTGACGCCAAAGTAATGATCAAAAAGGAGTTTTTCTTCTGGCCCTTGGGTGGACTGCTGCGTAAGCTGGGCGGACTACCCGTTGACCGCAAGAATGCCGTTTCAATGGTACTCAGCACCATACATCAGATGAAGGAGGCCAAGACATGCCACTTGGCCATAGCCCCCGAAGGCACTCGCAAACCCATCAAACGTTGGAAGACAGGCTTCCATACGATTGCCCGCGAAGTAGGCTGCTCCGTATATATGGGCTACTTCGACTGGGGCACCAAGCATGTGGGATGGGGCAAGAAGGTAGAACTCACCGACGATGCCCGTGCCGACATGAAGCGCATCCAGGAGATGTACGAGGAGATGCACCTCACAGGAAAACATAAGGAGATGTATGTAACAAAGTAGTGGCCAAAAAACAACAAAAGAATATGATCCAACTCTACAAGCGCATGCAGCGTATGCGAGAAAATTACGTTGACACGATTGCCAAACTGTACGAATACGCTACTACGGCATACGCCAAGAACCAATATACTCAGTGGTACGACACCAAGGAGGGCGGTTACACCTACAAGTCTTTCAAGGACAAGTGCGACAGCCTTTCCAAAAAGCTCACCCAATACGGCATCGGTGCTGGCGACAAGGTTGCCATCCTGGCACAGAGCATGCCTAACTGGTCGGTAGCCTTCTTCAGCATCGTACCTTTCGGCCGTATCGCCATACCTATCCTACCCGACAGTTCGGAAAATGAGGTGACCAACATCATCAACCACTCAGAGAGCAAGGTGATGTTCGTATCGCAGCGCCTCATCGGCAAGGTGAGCCAGGAGGTAAAGGACAAGATGACACTCATCTTTGACCTTGACACTTTCGAAATACTCAAGTCTGACGACGACAAGTTCACCTGCGACGGCCGCACCACCAACCCCACCCCCGACGACATTGCCACCATTATCTATACATCAGGAACAACAGGCAGTGCCAAAGGCGTAGTGCTGAGCCATCGCAACCTCTCATCGAACGTCATCACCTGCTACCACTCATGCAAGCGCACCGAGAAGGACCGCTGGCTCTCTGTATTGCCCATGGCCCACACCTTGGAGATGACGCTTAGCATGCTCTACCCCATGTATTGCGGAGCTACCGTATACTACTTGCCCAAGCCTCCCGTGGCATCGCTCCTGATGAAGGCGCTCAAGATTGTAAAGCCCACCACCATGCTCACCGTACCTATGATTATAGAGAAGGTATACAAGGGCAGTGTGCTCCCCACCATCAAGAAGAGCCGCACGCTCACCTGGATGAATGAGCACATGAACGGCCTGATGTGCAAGATTATCGGCATGAAGATAAAGAAGACCTTCGGCGGACACATGTCGTTCTACGGCATCGGCGGCGCCAAGCTCGACCCCGAGGTAGAGCGCTTCCTCCTCAAGGCCGGCTTCCCCTATGCCATCGGCTACGGACTCACCGAGACCTCTCCCCTGCTGGGCTACTCGATGAACCGCTGGCGTGCAGTAGGCTCGTTCGGCTACCCCGTATACAACGTCAAGCTGAAGCTCCACAACGTAGACCCGCAGACGGGCGAAGGCGAAGTAGTAGCCAAGGGACCCAACGTGATGCTCGGATATTATAAAGATCCCGTGCGCACGAAGAGCGTGTTCACCGAAGACGGATGGTTCCGCACCAGCGACATCGCCGTACAAGACGAGAAGGGCCGTTTCTACATCAAGGGCCGCAACAGCAACATGATACTCGGCCCCTCGGGCGAGAACATCTATCCCGAAGAAATTGAGAACGTCATCAACAACGTGGAGGGCGTGAGCGAGTCTATCGTCGTAGAGCGTGACGGACGCCTCGTAGCCCTCGTGCAGCCTGCGGAAAACTACATCGACTGGGACAGCGAGTTTGAAGACAAGTTCTACGAGAAGCTCGACTCCTGGAAGGCCAAGCTGCTCGGCGACGTGAACAAGAGCGTCAACAAGTCATCACAAGTAAGCTCCGTAGAGGTGATGAAAGAGCCTTTCGAGAAAACCGCTACCCAGAAGATACGCCGCTTCAAGTACAAAGATTCGGCACCTACCGTGGAGCAATACAGCAAGAACGAGAAGAAAGAGCAGGAGAAGAAGAAATAATACCACTCCCCTGATTCCTTAAATACAACCTCAGAGCACGCTGAGTACTCTGAGGCTTTCTTAATAATCAACAACTACCAACTATGAAAAAAATCTACAGACTAAGCAGAATGCTCACCCTCATCGCCCTGCTCTTGGCAGGTAGCCAAGCCATGGCAACCGACAGTAACAACAAGCGCCTCATCCGCGGCTACGACGGAGGCATGATGCTTCACGCCGGCTACCTCAACGGCAACATCGCTCCCCTATCCCATCAAGCGACGGGCGTTACCAAGGGCATAGGCGGAGTCATCCGCTTGCGTTTGGGCGACCATTGGCGCGTAGGCACCGAGGGCTACACCTCCTCGATGGGCCAGCTTAATAACGGCAGCTACGTGAAGACCTTCTGGGCAGGTCTCCTGGCCGACTACACATGGACCTGGGGACGATTTGCCCCCTACCTCGGCGTTACCGTTGGCGGTGGTACCACCACCGATTTCCTCATGTTTGAAGGCAGCAAGAAAGACTGGGCTGCAGAGCCAGAAGCCTACTTCCACAAAGAGCCCTTCGTAGCCATCGACCCCTTCATCGGGTGCGACTACATCGTGAGCTCCAAACTGCACCTCACGCTAAAAATTGATTTCCTCAACGGCATCGGAGGTCCTGACCTACACCTCCCCATAGGGCCAAGAGCCTACATCGGATTCATCTTTTGTCACTAAGACACCATATATAGGATAAAACGGAGTCAAATGGCTCCGTTTTTCTTTTTTTTACTAAAATATTATCGAAGATAAAAAAACAATCACTAAATTTGAAGCATTAAACAAACTGGAAACGACACCATGCTGATATGAAACGTGCTCTTATAACCCTGCTATCCCTACTGCTACTGATCGGCACAGCGAAAGCCCAGTCAGTAGGCCTCGTGCTGAGCGGAGGCGGTGCAAAAGGCATTACTCACATTGGCATCATACAGGCTCTTGAGGAGAACGACATCCCCATCGATTACATCACAGGCACCTCAATCGGCGCTATCGTCGGTGCACTGTATGCTATGGGTTACACCCCATTGGAGATGCTCGACCTCATCAGTTCCAAAGAGTTCCAGCAGTGCTACACGGGCGAAGTAGACAAGGACAACATCTATTACATCAAGCAAAACGACCCCACGCCAAAGCTTTATTCCATCAAGGCGAATGTCGGGGATTCCATCACCGACGTGCAGGCTCTTCCGGTCAGCCTCATCGACCCCATCTTCATGAACATGAAAATCCTGGAGCTATGCATGCAGGCTACTGCAGCGTGCGGTGAAGACTTCAACAAACTCCTGGTACCGTTCCGGTGCGTAGCTTCGGATGTACACAACAAGCGCGAGATAGTCTTCGACCATGGGGACTTAGGAAATGCTGTACGCGCTTCAATGACCTTTCCGTTCGTATTCCGCCCCATCAAAATAAACGGCGT
The DNA here is from genome assembly GCA_947367415.1 of uncultured Bacteroidales bacterium. Taxonomy (GTDB): domain Bacteria; phylum Bacteroidota; class Bacteroidia; order Bacteroidales; family Bacteroidaceae; genus UBA1189. The sequence goes on along the minus strand of CANBEE010000013.1, from coordinate 14,762 downwards.
ACTCGCCTATGACGGAGGCATCTACAACAACTTCCCTGCCGATGTCATGAAACGCGACTTCAATCCCGATTACATTATAGGAAGTGTAGTGTCAACACAAAACGAGCTGCCAAACGAGAACGACATCATAGCGCAGGTAGAGAGCATGATCATGCAGAGCAGCAACTACGCCCTACCCGACGAGAATGGTATACTCCTCAACTTCGACCTGCAGAACGAGGCCGGCCTGCTCGACTTCGACAAGGCACAATACCTCTTCGACTTAGGGTATACCACAACCATGCAATACATCGACTCCATCAAGCAAAGAGTACAGCGTACCGTCCCTTCCAAGACATTGGCCGAGCGGCGTGAAGCCTACAAGAGTTCCTTGCCCGAACCTATTTTCAAGAGCATCAGCGTTAGTGGAGTCAATGAGGCCCAGCGCCGATTCATCGTCAACGAGATACGCCCCACCGGACATCGCTATATACGCCTCAGAGAGTTCCGCAGAGCCTACTTCCGACTCATGTCAGAAAATGTAATCAACGAGATACACCCCACAGCCATATACAACCCAAGGAGCAAGACCTTTGACCTGCACCTCGACGTCTCAATGAAAGACAACGTATCCTTCTCATTCGGCGGTGCGCTGTCCACAAACAACATCAACCAGGTATACTATGGTCTTGACTTCAACCACCTCAACCGCTACTCCACAGAGATACAGCTCGACGGACAATTCGGCCGCATGTACAACAATGTACAACTCATGGGACGCCTCAACACCACGACGGAGATTCCTATGTCCATACGCTTCATAGGCTCCCACTCCACCATCAACTATTTCAAGCAAAGCTTCCTCTTCTCCGACAACACCATGCCTGCACTCAACAAGCAAACCGAATCATTCGGAAAGATCAAGCTTGCCCTCCCCTTCATCACACAGCACAAGGCCGAGTTCGGCATCGGTATCGGACAGATTACAGACAGCTACCTGCAAGGCAACACCATCGACCTGGGAAACATCAGCTACACCACCAACCGCTATCGTCTGCTAGGTGGTTCCGTACTCTTCAAGCAGAATTCGCTCAACGCCATCCAATACGCCACCAAAGGCGCATCACAACAGATCCTTGCGCAGATTTTCATGGGTACAAACACCTATACCCCAAGCCGCTTTCATGGCACAGGCACCTCAAAGGAAGACATCTCATGGCTGCAGTTGACCTTCAGGGACCAACGCTACCTGCCCTTCACCGAGAAGTTCATCATAGGAACCCACGCAGAGGGCTACTACTCCTCACGCAACCTCGCACAGAACTACACTGCATCGATGATGCAAGCTGGTGTGTTCTCACCCACACCCAACACCGTATTCTCCTACAACACCGCTTTTCGCGCCAACCAATACCTCGCAGCAGGTATCAAGCCCATATATCAGTTCAACTCCTACCTGCAAGTTCGGTTCGAGGCATACGCATTCGTACCCATATACCCCATCCTCAGGAACAATGAGGGCGAAGCACACTATGGCCGTGCATTCAGCACCCTGTCCCACCTCGAAGAACTCTCCTTAGTCGGACGTTTCTCCACAGTTGTCGTCAGCGCCTACCTAACCCACAACAGCTCCACTCCATGCTCAGCTAGCATCGGCATCTCCATCGGCTGGTACATGTTCAACAGCCGGTTCATAGAGCAGTAATCCGACCAAAAATCCACGCTTGAACAAACCTCCGAGGAGAAAACAAAGTTTTTTTGAAAAAAATCCGTCTTATTTTTTGCAGATTCAAAAAAAGGCCGTACCTTTGCATCGCAATTGAGAAAACAACGGCTCCTTAGCTCAACTGAATAGAGCATTTGACTACGGATCAAAAGGTTATAGGTTTGAATCCTATAGGAGTCACTCAGAAGCACGAAAGCGAACAATCATTGATTGTTCGCTTTTTTGTTTTCATCTGGAAGTTGAAGTGATAGCCATACCCCATTATGGCTCAGCAGAAAAATCCCAAGCATTCTTCCTATATAAACAGAAGCAGGAGTACTATACGATGAAATCGGCTATTTTTTAGGTGCTCCCTATTGGCGAAAGTTCATAAATCGGTTGGCTTTGGCAGCGCGGAGCGCTGCAACGATAACATCAAGTCTATAAAAAGACATAACTATCAGTACTTACTTGCAAGTACTTCAGTACTTATGGCCAAGTACTCGAGTACTTACGGCTAAGTACTGGAGTACTGACGGTGAAGTACTAGAATTTTGCTTTTTTGCAACTAGAGATTATCGTTACAGTGTGAGTCGTACTAAAGAAGTTAACAATATAGGACCTTATATACTGAAAAGGTTGACAATTATTCTTTTATTCCTATTGGCGATAGTATTAAAGCAACCTCTTAATATCCGTCAAGAAGTTTTCGTTATCGTTATCGGCATCGTTGCAGCACTCCGCGCTGCCAAAGCCAACCGATTTATGAACTTTCGCCAATAGGGAGCACCTAAAAAATAGCCGATTTCATCGGGAATAATCAAGCCGCATCTCTACTCAATAGCATTACGCGCTGTCCGCGTCCCCCGAAGAGAAACAGTGATTCTTTGTTAGTAAACATACACGCCAGAACTATTCAAAAAGAACTATCGCCCTTTCGCCACAGCCTGTTGCAGGCGAATAATAATAGCAGTGTCGGCAATCGTAATATTACGTACTATTTGATAACCTGGGCGGCACTCAGCATAAAGTTTTCCTTTACTCTGGGCATAACTCAGAGGCAACCAGAAAGAAAAGCGTCCCGCAGAATCGGTTGGCGCACCAGCTCCTTTACCATAGCAACCAACCCAAGCGTCTGCTAAAGGTCTATTGTTTTTATCCAAGACAACACCCGATATATGACGCATCGTCTGCTGTAACTCAGGATGCTGATTGACATAATCGTCGCTGAGCGTATCAGGCGCAGTTGTTAATTCTATGATTGGGCAGTTCTTGTCATAACCAGAGGACCATTTCGCTCCGTATGGTGTCCAATAGCCTTCGCGGTCGACGATAAGTCCTTGCTGATGGTAGTATTGCCTGAATCTGTAACTAATCTGTTTGCACAGAGAGTCGGGCAACTGCCTCTTGTTGACCACGATAATTAATGAATCGTAGGTAAAATGTACAGGCTTCATCGCTTCCGTCATATCGGTCAGGCATTTCTCTAACGCGAAGTTTGTCAATAGCGAATCCCTAGAGATGGTATTGTGCATCTGGACAGCCTCTGTAAGCTTGTCGGTAAATGCGATGATGGGATTTATCCCTTTAGGGGCAGTTACACGCAGTTCACCGAGGGGAAACTCATAAGTTGCATCCTCCAGTAGGAAGGCCTTATTATTATTAACACTATCAACGACTTCCGTCCACATCGCATTCAGTCCTTGCGCCTGCTCGTCGGTAATAGACATGGAATACCTCTTTACTTTGATACCTTTACATCTTTTCGGATGTCTCCTTGGTACCCATTTTGTCGTTTTCTCTTTGCCCCCCTTTCGCTCTTTGAGTACAGCCCGTCGTGTGGCCTGCCAAATGTTCTTATCGGCTTCTTTATAAACGAGAGTGTGAGCAACAGAATCGTAGTACAACACCCATTCATTTGACAGCGAGGGCTCACACCCTATACCGAATGACATATTCTCGAGGCTCATCAGTCGTGCTTTCTCACGTTTGTAGTGCGCCATCTGTCGATGCTTTACCTTCCATGACGACGATGCACTGTCCACATGAATGTGCAATCGTTCGGCGAGCCTTTCACCGTCAGTATGGTTTGTTAGGAAGACAAGGTGCCCAACAGATCCTGAACCAATAATGACGACCTCTTTGACGATGTTTCCATTATTCTCCACATGAGCATTAGCATTTGCAGTCTTCTCTAACTTTGCAAGCTGAAGTTGCGGTTCCTCAGCGTCAGGGATAAAGAGGAAAAGCCCCATCACCATTATGATGGAGGCAGCAATACTGATGCCCCAGTAAAGCAACCTTCGCGATGTAGGCTTTTGATTGATGATCTCACTTTCAAACCTTCTCCACTCTGCATCCACGTCGGGCATACCTATCTTATTGTCAACATCTTCCCACTTCATATTACTTTGTTATTTTAAAGATTTTACGAATCTTTCCCAGAGAACGGGTGATATGCTTGTTCACTGCAGAAGTGCTGATTCCCAACACAGTTGCCGTTTCCCTATAGGTCAATTCCTCATCGTAGTGCAATCTGAGCACACAGCGGTCTTGCTCCGTCAAATTGTTGTCAATCACCTGCAGCAGTTCACGTATCAACTCCTCATGTTCCTCATCACATTCCTCCTCTACAGTACTCTTCAACTCCTCTTCCATCTGAAGGCGCAAATGTCGTTGCCGCAGAATGTGGAGACACTGGTTGCGAGTTGCTACCAGCAGATATCCTCTGACGTTGTCATCGTCCACATCGGGTTTACCCTTCCACATTTGAGCGAACACCTGATGTACGGCATCCTTTGCATCGTCAGCATCTTCTACCATTGAGAAGGCCATCCGATACATGTGCGGATAGCTGTCCTTGAACAGGAGTTCAAACCCTTTATTACTATAGTCCATAATTCTTCGTTTTGCCTCATTATACCTATTAGACCCACAAAAGGCAAAGTCAAACACCCCTTATTGCAAAAAGCGGCAAAAATTCACAATTCGCGTTGGGGCTTCAATTACAAAAGTACAGAATTCTCCCAAACGCAATGATTAAAGTCCGAGAAAATTCATCCTGAGACGTGGCAAAAGCATGCAGCTTTATTATAGGTTATTTGGTTAGCAAGAAAGTTTTTACTATTTTTACACCATCAATACCAAGATACATTTATGAAAGCACCACGAATCATCCTCACCTGCTGTTTGGCATTAGCCACAGCATCGGCAAGCTACGCTCAGAGCAAGCTCTATCCTCACCTGTTCGACCTTCAGGAAGTAACCCTCACCGACGGCATGTTCAAGACGGCCCTCGAACTTAACAACGACCTGTTGCTGCAGTACGATGTAGACCGCTTGCTCACCCCCTACTTCCGCCAGGCTGGCATCAAGGGATGGGAGGAAGAGCATCCCAACTTCCCCAACTGGGGATCGGGCAACTTCCGCCTCGACGGACATGTGGGCGGGCATTACCTCTCGGCTCTCGCCCTGGCCTACGCGGCCACCAAGGATGAGGATATGCGTACCCGACTGAAGGAGCGCATGGACTACACCTTGGAGAAGATGGCGCAGTGCCAAGCCGTATTCGATGACAACACCGATGGACTCTACGGCTACATAGGCGGCCTCCCCGACAACAGTGTGTGGACAGGCCTCTACCGTGGCGACCTCACGAAGTTCAACCAAAACCGCGGCAACGTACCCCTCTACGTCGTTCATAAGATGTTTGCCGGCTTCCGCGACGCCTGGCTCTATGCCGGTAGTGAGAAGGGGCGCGAGTGCTTCCTCAAGATGTGCGACTGGGGTGTCAACCTCATCAGCAACCTCACCGACGCCCAAGTGCAGGACGTGCTCAACACCGAGCATGGCGGCATCAACGAGATGTTTGCCGATGCCTATCAAATGACTGGTGAAGAGAAATACCTCATCGCAGCCCACCGCTACACCCACAAGACGATGGTGGACAATATGCAGACGGTGAACACCACCTTCCTCAGCAACAAGCATGCCAACACGCAAGTACCCAAGTATATCGGGTTCATTCGCCTAGCACAACAGGGAAAGACAATTGACAATGCACAATTCATAATTCAGAATTCAGAATTAAGAGCGTCAGCTCATAACTTCTGGACCGATGTAGTAGAGAACCGTACCGTAGCCTTGGGTGGCAACAGCGTGAACGAGCACTTCGTGCAGCACAGCAATGCCCACCACCACATCACCATGACCGACGGTCCCGAGAGCTGCAACACAAACAATATGCTCAAGCTCACCGAGGACCTCTTTGCCGACGGTGCTCATGGCAAGTACGGTGACTTCTACGAGATGGCCATGTTTAACCACATCCTCTCCACCCAGCACCCCGAGACAGGCGGCTACGTATACTTCACCTCGCTGCGTCCACAGCACTACCGCATGTATTCACAGGTCAACCAGGGCATGTGGTGCTGCGTAGGCACTGGCATGGAGAACCACAGTAAGTATGGCGAGTTTGTCTATAGTCGCAACACCGAGAAAAATACACTCTACGTCAACCTTTTCGTCCCCTCCGTGCTCGACGACGAGACTTATGCCCTCACCCAGCATACCCGCTTCCCTTACGAACCGGGCACCACGATCACCATCGACAAGGCAGGCGACTACACCATCGCCATACGCAAGCCCTCATGGTGTGGCGGCTTCGGCATTGCCATCAACGGCACATCGAAGAGTGTAGAGGAGCAGGAAGGGTATATATATTTAAAAGGTAAGTGGCAAGCAGGCGACGAGATCAGCGTGTCGCTGCCCATGCAGCTCAACTACCTCCCTTGCCCCGGTTACGACGACTATATAGCCCTGCGCTATGGTCCCATCCTGCTGGGCGCCATCACCAGCACCGAGAACCTCACCGGTCAGCATGCCGGCGAGGGCCGAATGGACCATGCACCTGGACTTGGTGCCCAGATGAGCCTCACCTCGGCCCCCATGCTCATCGGTGACCGCGCCCACGTGCTCGACTCCATCTATATGGTCGATGCCGAGAAGCTCCACTTCAAGATACGCCCTGGCCTCTACAATAGCCAGCGCTGGGCCGACCTCACCCTGCAACCCTTCTACACCATCCACGAAGCCCGCTACATGACCTATTGGAACCAGCTCACCGCCAACGAGTGGGAGAAGATACGCCAGCAGGTGATGGCCGAGGAGGAGGCCAAGCAGCGCCTCAACAACCGCACTCTCGACTTCGTAGCCACGGGTGAGCAGCAGAGCGATGCAGGCCATGTACTACAAGGCACCTTTGGCAAAGGCAGCTACGATGGAGAGTTTTATGTGGACTGCCAGAGCGGACAGTCGTTCAGCTACCAACTCGCTACCCAAGGCATCAAGGAGAACGTATCACTCATGTGCCGTTTCCACTCTGCCGACGCAGGCCGCATAGTCACCATCTACGTCAACAACAAGAAGCTCATCAATATGACCTTGGAGAAGAAGTCCTTCACCGGCCACTACAACTGGGAACACCCCGTGAGAGAAGAGCTGCTGCTCGTCGATGGCATCTTGCCCGACAGCATCACCGTGCGCTTCCATGCATCGGGTCATACGCCTGCCCCAGGGCTTTACTACCTACGTCTGCTCAAGGACTACGCCGTGAAGCCTCTCTACTCATACATCAACTATCAATGGATATCGGGCGACGACAATCGCGTCAACCGCGTCACCTACAACGAAGACAACAGCATCACCGTCTACGGCAAGCAGGGCAGCAACAACATCGCCCTGCAGTATGCCACCTATTACGACGACTTCTACAACCTCACTTTGGAACATAAATATCTTACCGTATGCGGTAGCCCCTTAAGCCGCACTAAGGGAGCCTCGTATCTATGGTGGCTAGGCGGGACCAATCACGGAAGCCAAGTATCACCCACCTATACCACAACGATTGCCGATGGGCAATCGTTGTTTGTTTGGGACATCACACAGAGTGGCCTCAACGAGAACATGAGAGACGAAGTCATCAGCTTCTCCTCAAACGGGCAAGCCATGAACACCGTCTTCGGACTCACCACCACACGCAACGATGGCATAGCCACCATCAGCGACATCAGCTTCTACACCCGCGACTCACTCCTCACCCACTATCCTGAGATGCAGCAATACCTCGGCGCACCCGACAATGGCATCCGCAACACAGAGAATCCTTCTTCACCCAAAGGCACATACACCCTAAGCGGAGTCAGAGTCACCAACCAGGCATCACTCCCAAGCGGGATCTATATCATTAATGGCCAGAAAAAGATTAGGCAATAGCATTCTACGCTAATACAAATAATCTACGCTGAATACATTAAACATTACGACACACATACCCCTTAGCTTTTTAATCCTTACTATAATCACTTTTCCTTCCATACGATGAACCTGGAATGGCGACATGCTATCAGGAATTCACTCTACAAATATCCCTTTGGGAGAACTTTTTATTCTTTTTTTCCATAGAAGTTGACATTTTAATACATTTTTCGAAAGAAAAAATGTATTTTTCTTGTTTAAATTCCACAGACCTATTACCTTTGTAACTGAAAGAGTTAACCAAGATGGCAGGAATGAATATTGGAGGCCAACCATTTATTAAATGGCCAGGATCAAAGAGTCAGCATATACACATACTGACGCAGGCATTACCCGCCAACTTCTCAGAAATACCTAATGTCACTTATATAGAACCATTCGTTGGTGGCGGTGCGCTACTCTTTCACATGCTGCAAACCTATCCTAACATCAAGCGTGCAATCATCAACGATAACAACCTTGACCTGATTCGTGCATACAACACCGTACGCGACCGCGCAAAAGAGCTGATTGCTGAATTAAAGAAAATTCAAAAAGAATTTCTTCCACTCGACGAAGAGGAGAGGCATGAGTACTTCAACGAATTACGCGATGAGTTTAACACGCGACTTTCAGGAGGTTTGCGCCACACGGCACTTTTCATTTTTTTGAACAAAACATCCAACGCAAACTACCGAACAAATAGCAACGGTAAATTCAATGGTGCTTACAACCATCTGCAGAGTCCTACGATTTGCGATGAACGTACCATTCTTGCAGACAGCAAACTGCTACAACGTGTAACCATCCTATGTGGCGATTATGAAAAAACATATAACGAGGCCAGCGGAAACACGTTCTTTTTCCTAGACCCTCCCTATCGTCCCACAGGTAAGCGACACGGTAGTACCGAGTTCAACGACAAGGAACAGATACGATTAAAGAAGTTCTGTGACTTGCTGACTTTCCGCCATTTCCAATGGATGCTGACCAACAGCGATGGTAAAAGTCAGAATCCAGACGACACATTCCTCGAGCAGCTCTATAACAACTACAATATTGAGCGAATTTGGTCAAAGAATGCGATTGTAGCCAAGCCTGAGAAGCGAGAAAAACTCTCAGAATTACTTGTGCGCAATTTCCAGCGTGAAATTCTCTCATTGCGCGATGTGCATTGCCGACAATTATCACTCGCATTCTGACACATACTAGAAACAATATGAGCAACAACAATACACGAGAAAACTTTGGAAGCAAGATTGGAGCCATTCTTGCAGCTGCAGGCTCAGCAGTAGGATTGGGCAACATCTGGCGCTTCCCCATCGAAACCGGACAAAATGGAGGAGCAGCCTTCATTCTTATATATATAGGTTGTGTTATATTATTGGGCATACCTATCATGATGAGCGAATTCCTCATTGGTCGCCACACACAAGCCAACACCGCAGGAGCCTATCGAAAGTTAGCCCCAGGAACACCTTGGCGCTGGGTTGGTCGCCTTGGAGTACTCTCGGGCTTTGTCATTCTCAGCTACTATTCTGTAGTTGCTGGTTGGACTGCCGAATACACCATACTTGCCATAGGCAATGCTTTTGAAGGAAAGACGACTGCGGACTTCCCAGCCATCTTTACAGAATTCGTCAGCAACCCATGGAAGTCTGTGTTTTGGATGCTGGCATTCATGATTATCACCCACGTCATTGTTACGCGTGGTGTCAAAAGCGGCATAGAGAAGTTCTCCAAGCTGATGATGCCGGTTCTCTTTGTCATCTTGATTATACTGGCTATCTGTTCCGTAGCACTACCTGGCGCATCCCAAGGACTTGAGTTCCTTCTCAAGCCCGATTTCAGCAAGATAACTGGTTCGGCCATTCTTAGCGCAATGGGACAAGCATTCTTCTCACTCAGCCTTGGTCTTGGCTGCCTATGCACCTATGCCTCCTATTTCAACCAAGAGACAAATATCGGAAAAACAGCTCTAAGCGTATCGCTCATCGACACGTTTGTAGCGATTATGTCCGGCTTCATCATTTTCCCTGCTGTATTCAATGCAGGTTATACACTTGATAGCAGCGACATAGGACCCTCATTGCTCTTCATCACCATGCCCAACGTATTCGGTCAAGCTTTCGGAAGCATCCCTGCATTGGCCTATATCGTATCAGTTCTGTTTTATTTCCTATTAGTATTGGCGGCCCTCACATCTACCATATCAATGCACGAAGTTGTAACGGCCTACGTAAGTGAAGAATTTGCCATGAGCCGTCGTAAGGCTGCCACGCTAGTTACTTTGTCATGCTCAATTGTAGGTGTAGTATGCGCATTGTCATTTGGCCCGTTCGAAGGAGTCAAGATTTTCGGCATGACCATCTTTGATTTCTTCGACTACACCGCATCCAACTTCATGCTGCCTATTGGAGGCATGTTAATAGCCATCTTCACAGGCTGGTATCTGGACAAAAAGATTGTCCGCGATGAAATCACCAACAATGGCACTTTACGTGCACCCTACCTCCCTCTAATCATATTCATATTAAAGTATATAGCACCTATAGCAATTGCTTGCATCCTGCTAGGCCAGATAGGTATATTCTAATAGTCTTGAAAAGATTTTATTAGCGCCCCCACATTAAAGTAAAGAAAAGAGCCACCCTAGTAAAAAAGCAGACCTATGAAGAAGCATTTATTATTAGCAATGACAATCCTATGCAGCATCCTATTAGCTGCCTGCCAGAATACAAAGAAAGAAGCTCAGCCTGCTGAGCCAGAGGATACGGACACCGTGATTGTAGATGCTGATCAGTATCTGCTTATGGAGACGAGTGAGGGTAATATAACCTTAAAGCTCTACCGCGAAACTCCGTTGCATCGACATAACTTTGTAAAACTGGCACGTAAGGGCTATTATGACGGACAACAGTTCTATCGCATACAGAACAACTTTACCGTACAGGCCGGAGACCCCAAATCGAAAGGTGCCACACGCGAGACTCCATTGGGAGAGAATGATTTGGACTACAGCATCCCCGAGGAGATACAGCCAAAGAAGTTCATCCACAAGCGAGGCGCATTGGCCATGGCCAGCTACTACAAGATGGAGAAATCATCGGGAGGCCATTTTTACTTCGTAACTGGATTCAAGTACTCTGACACAAAGCTCTTCAATGCCGAGGATGCTTATAACAAGCGTTTACGCAAAGAGGTATTTGACTCACTCACAAAGCCTTATTCGCCACAACTAAGAGAGTACACCAAAGACACCAAGCGTAACATGGCTAAAATTCGCGAAATCAAAAAAGCGATTTCTGAAGAAACGGACAAGGTAATGGCTACACGCCAGCAATTCCACTACACGCCCGAACAGCGCAACCTCTACAAGACGCTTGGCGGTGCTGCTGACCTCGACGGCTACTACACTGTATTCGGCGAAGTCATCGAGGGCATGGATGTAGTTACCAAAATAGAAAAGCGTGCCGTAGACGCCAAGCTTCGTCCCATCGATCCTGTAACCATCAAGAAGGTGAGAGAGATTGAGAAACCCCTATGATTAATCGCCATACCCTAGCCAACGGCCTGCGTATCATACACCACGAAGATACCACCACGCAGATGGTGGCTGTAAACTTATTATATAATGTAGGCGCACGCAACGAGGATCCTGAGCATACGGGCTATGCCCATCTGATAGAACACTTGATGTTTGAGGGATCGGTGAATATTCCCGACTACGACACTCACGTGCAACTCGCAGGAGGAGAGAATAACGCTTGGACCAACAACGACCTCACCAACTATTACATCACTCTACCCAAAAGTAATGTAGAGACCGCATTTTGGCTTGAGTCAGACCGTATGCTCGGTCTGGCCCTTACAGAGCAAAGTGTGGAGGTGCAAAAGGGCGTGGTGATAGAGGAATTCAAGCAGCGCCACCTCAATCGTCCGTATGGCGATGTGCAGCATCTGATACGTCCAATGGCATATAAGCAGCACCCTTACCGCTGGCCAACCATAGGCATCACTCCCAAGCACATAGCACAAGCGACACTGACAGATGTCATGGACTTCTACCATCGTCACTACACCCCCGACAATGCCATACTTTCTGTTGTGGGCAACATCCGTTTTGACGAAGTGGTAAGGCTAAGCGAGAAATGGTTCGGTCCTATCAAGAAGAGAAAGGCTACTGCTACGAGTACAGGAGCTCTTCCCTATCCTGCAAGCATAGAGAGCTACCATGAGCCGCTCCAGACACGTATACGCCGCAAAACAGTATACCGCAATGTTCCGTCAGACATGCTGGTAATGGCTTTCCACATGGCCGACCGCAAAAGCAAGGAATACCACGTATGTGACCTCATCACCGATATTCTTGCAGCTGGTCAGTCGAGCCGCCTCATACAACACCTCATACACCGCGACAAGTTGCTCACCTCGGTAGATGCTTACATACAAGGAAGCCTCGACACCGGCTTGCTCAACATCATGGGGCGCTTGGCCGAAGGTGTCACCTGCAAAGAAGCCGAAGATGCGGTATGGAGCGAGCTGAAACAACTAAAAACGACACACGTACCCGACGAAGAGCTCAACAAAGTGCGTAACCGATCCGAGTCAGAGCGCACATTCAACAATATCAACTACCTCAACCACGCCGTCAACCTTGCCCAGATGGAACTAATAGGTCAAGACAATAGCCTCGCCGATGAACTGAACCGCTACTGCTCCGTAACGGCTGAGGATGTCAAGCAAGTTGCAAACAACGTATTTCTGAAAAGGAACTGTAGCGTACTATACTACAAAAGAAGTAAATCATTCCCCCTGTAAAGCCTCAGCACTGCGCCACAGGCGGTCGTTGGGCACGGGAGCGACAACATCAATCATTACTTTTGATACAGGATGTTCGAAGCGTATGCGACGAGCATGAAGGCTGATGCTACCATCCGGATTTGAACGTTCGGCACCGTACTTCAAATCCCCCTTGATTGGCGAGCCCATCTTGGCCAGCTGGCAACGTATCTGATGATGACGCCCTGTCTTCAGCTCCACTTCGAGCAGATGGTAATTGTCCATGCTACCTAAAAGACGATAGTTAAGCACCGAGCGCTTGGCTCCACTACGCTCCGAGGAGTAAGCATACGACTTGTTCTGCTGTTCATTGCGCACAAGATAGTGCACCAGTTCTGCCTCCGGCTCCATGGGACGGTTACGCACGATTGCCCAATAGGTTTTCTGAATGCGTCCTCCCTCACGGAACATGGCATTGAGACGTTCCAAGGCCTTGCTCGTACGGGCAAATACTACTACACCACTCACAGGGCGGTCGAGCCTATGGACCACTCCTAGGAACACAGCGCCCGGCTTGGCATACTTCTCCTTGATGTATGCCTTCACCATCTCCGAGAGGGGCACATCGCCCGTCTTGTCGCCTTGCACAATCTCCGAAGAGGCTTTATTAACTATAATGATATGATTGTCCTCGTACAGAACCTCCATCGTTCCTGATATTGCTTTATGTATCAAACATTCATGCCCAAACCGCGCAGTATGACCTGTCGGGCATGGCGTTCAAGCGTGCGCACATCCACATTTCCAGTCACCTGACCGCGCACATAGGGCGACTCCAAGCCTTTGATGCTAAAATGAATCAGCGTAGCCATCACATCGGCATTGTCGAAGCGGAAGATACCCTGCGCACGTCCCTCCATAAGGATTCCACGAATGAGATTAATCTCTATCTTGTCATATTTGCGGCGGATGCTATCAATAGTAAGGTAGAAGCGAGTGAAATCGGCACGGAGCGAACCGTTGCGAAATACGGTGTGGCGCACATTGTTGAGACGGCTGATGACAAACTCCATAATCTTTCTATCCGCCGAAACATCCTTCTCGGCAATGGCACGGAGCACATCAAGAATTTTGTTCAGCTCCATCTCGATGACACGACGCAGCAATGCCTCCTTGCTAGGGAAATGCACGTACAAGGTACGACGCCCCTTCTTGGCCTCACGGGCGATATCGGTCATCGTCGTATGGTCATAGCCATTACGAGTGAAGAGCACACGTGCAGCCTCTATCAGAACATTCTTTGTCTTACTTACCGTAGCACTCATAATCGATTGCAAAAGTACAAAAATTTATCCACAATACACTTTTATCTCCATTTATTTTAACGCGAGTTGGCTAAAGACACATTTCCCATAGCACACAACGCCACACTTACTTTACGCAAGAAAACGCTGAACCAACCGTATATGTATGCAGATATGCGCTTGCAACTAAAAATAAATGTTAAAAACGGAGGGTTTATTGCAAATTCCTAAACTTTTAGTTGGAGGATTACGGAGAAACGTTTTCCTTTGTCGCAGAAATCAACTAAAACTTTAAGAGATATGAAACGTACGAACGAACTGACCCGTGCCGAGCTGCAAGTGATGAATATCCTGTGGGATATGGGGAAGGGCACGGTGAGCGAGATACTGGAGAAGTTTCCCGAGCCACAACCTGCCTACAATACGGTGCTCACCTTCCTGCGCATACTGAAGGAGAAGAAGTTCGTGGCCAGCGAACCCATAGGCAAGCAACACCGATTCTATCCGCTGGTGCAGCACGGCGAGTACACCCGCAACTATATGCGCAGCGTCAAGGACAACCTCTTCCGCGGCTCGGCTGCCAGCCTGGTCAACTTCTTCGTCAAGGAGGAGAACCTCTCGGCAGAGGAGGTGGAGGAACTGATAGCGTTGCTGAGAAAGAATGAATAGTTTAATTCTCCGAAAGCACCGAGGACTCG
>CANBEE010000012.1 GCA_947367415.1 uncultured Bacteroidales bacterium | reverse complement strand
CGGTATACTCTCTCAAGAATAATCTCTTGGGTGAGGTCATACTCGGTGAGGAACTCCTCGCGGATGGCATCGGGCAGCTGGTTCTTGAGGCAGTCGCCCACAAGACGACGCCCCAATACCGCGCTGCTGCCCTCGTCGCCAAGGATGTAACCTAGTGGAGGGATGTTGGCAACAATCTCCTTGCCGTTGTATAGACATGAGTTGGAGCCTGTTCCTAGCACGCAGGCAATGCCCTCCTCGTGTCCACACAGGGCACGGGCAGCTCCCAGTAGGTCGCTATGGATGGTGATGTCGCTGAGCTGCAGCACCTTGCCTATGGCCTCCTTGACTCTGTTGCAAGCTGTTTCATTGGCACATCCGGCTCCGTAGAAGATTACCTCCTTGAGGGCGCCTTTGGCCGAGGATATGGTTTGGCTGAGGTGGGGCAATAGTTCCTCTCTGATTACCTGTTCGATGATTTCCTCGGACTGGTGATAGGGGTTGATTCCTTGGGTCTGTATGGCTGTGAGTATGGTGCCCTCGTCGCACAGGCACCAATCGGTCTTTGTGGAACCGCTGTCGGCTATAATAATCATATTGAAATGTTTGTTTGTTAGCATGTTGATTGACTGTTTTTCGAAGGCAGCTCCTCGATGATGCCTTGCTCGCGATGGGTGAGGATGACTCTCACTCCATATTTGTCGGCTAAGTGGTGTGCCAAGTGCTCGGCCGAATAGACTGAGCGGTGCTGGCCGCCTGTACAGCCGAAGCTGACCATCAGGTTCTTGAACCCGCGGGAGAGGTATTTCTCTACGGTGTAGTCGACTATGCTGTAGGTGTCGCAGAGAAACTCCTGCATGGCCTCTTCCCTGTCGAGGAAGATGCGCACAGGCTCGTCCCTGCCTGTCAGCTGCTTGTATTCGTCGTAGCGCCCGGGATTGTGGATGGCACGGCAGTCGAAGACGAAACCGCCTCCGTTACCGCTGGCATCGTCAGGTATGCCCTTCCGGTAGGAGAAGCTATAGATGCGTACGGTCAGCTCCGTATCCTCCTTGTAAGGAGTAAATTGAGGAAGCGACACCATCTGCTGCAATAATGCACATAGGTAGGGCAGCTCGGGGAACTCCTCTTCGGCCATCAATGCCCGCAGATTATCTATGGCCAGAGGGATGCTCTGCATGAAATGTGCCTTGTGCTCGAAATAGCCCCGGTAACCATAGGCTCCCAGCACTTGGAGGGTGCGGAAGAGTACGAAGAGGGCAAGTCGTTTTCCGAAAAAGGCCTTGTCGATCTCGGTAAATCGTAGGGCCGATTGTATGTATTCGTCGATGAGTTCCTTTCGTATGGCTGGGGCGAACTTGGCGCGTGCCTGCCATAGAAACGATACTAGGTCATACTCTGCTGGTCCCCGACGTCCGCCCTGGAAGTCGATAAACCATGGCTCCCCGTCGTGAATCATTACATTGCGTGACTGGAAGTCGCGGTACATGAAGGTGGGACAATCGTCGCAAAGCAGTATCTCGGCCATGCGGTCGAAGTCATCCTCGAGCAATTCCTCCTCGAACTCCAGTCCAGTAGCTTTGAGGAAGCAGTACTTGAAATAGTGGAGATCCCACTGTATGCCCCGTCGATTAAGCGATTCTGAGGGGTAGCAGCATGTGAAGTCAAAGTCTTCGGCTCCACTCCATTGTATCTCGGGCAGTAGGAACATCACCTTGCGCAGCAACTCCATCTCTTCAGGTCCGTAGCCGCCCTTGAGTTGTGCCTTCATGAGCAGGTCAAAGAGCGAGATGTCGCCCAGGTCTTGCTGTAGGTAGCAGAGGCGGTCATCGGATATGGCATACACCTCAGGGACGTTTACCCCCTTGTTGCGCAGCTGGGTGGCGATGGCGAAGAATGCCTCGTTCTCACGGAGCGAGGTGCCCACTACGCCTATCGCGGAGTTCTTCCCTGCAGCGAGGCGATAGTAGCGGCGGTTCGAGCCTGCCGGGGTGAGTGCTTTGCATGTTTGGGCATCCTCACCGGTATGTTGTAGGAACAATTGTCGTAATGTGTCCATCGTGTTGAATAAAAAGCGATACAAAGGTAATAAAAAAACGGGATGTCACGGCTCTATTCGCATAAATCAATCGCCGGCAGCAATTCGGCAATGTCGCCAATGATGGCATCTGCGGCAGGGCAGTCGGCGGCTTCATTGTCTGTGCTCCATCCCAGTCCCTTGAGCCATAGCGTATGACAACCTATCGAGTGGGCAGGGACAATATCCTTGCTGTATGAGTCGCCTACTACCAAGATATCTTCTGACTTGAATCCGAGTGCCTCAACACCGAGCGCAAAGATGCGCGGGTCGGGCTTACGGATGCCAACCACAGCTGATTCTATCACTTCGCTGAAGTAGCCGTCGATGCCATACGAGCGAAGTACTGCGTGTATGTTGCCATAAAAATTGGAGACCAGCACCATTGGATAATGGGCCGATAGGGTGTCGAGTATCTCGCGCGTTTGCTCCATGTAGGTGCGCACATGGGCATCGCAAGCCTTAGCTACCTGTGAAATGGTATTGTGCTCGTCGCCACTGATCGTCAGTTGGCCCATTTGTAGGGCAACTTTCTTGTGCAACATTGCGAGAAAGTCGTCACACGGGTCTATTGTGCGGTGTGTGGCGAGGTAGCGCTCAGCATATACGTACGCCTCGCGTAGTTGCTCCTCGGTGATATGTGGAAGCAATTCGGCGTATACTTGACGGAAGATATGGAACCAATGCGTGCCATTCGTGTCCAGTGTGCCGCCATAGTCGAAGATGATACCTTTGATATTATGCATTCTGTTTGTCGTCTATAGTGTGTTTACCCTTGACCTTTATTAATAGCAGGCCGATAACAATCCAACAGAGTTCACGGATGCGACAGAGTATGCCGGTGAAGAGTCCGTATCCTGCTGTAAGGTGCAGGCGGTCGGCTACCAGAGCAATGCTTCCCTCACGAGCGCCAATCTGCATGGGCATAAAGAACATGAGGTTACTGAAGAGTGATGAGAACGCCATGATGAGTATGCTGTCCACTACTGTCACCTCAGGAGTCAATATGCGCATAAGGATGTATATTTCTAGGCTGCTGACAATGCGTGCCATAAGTTCCAACCCTAGGGATAGGTAGAACGTCCGCTTATGCTGGGCATGCAGGGCGGCTATCTGGGAGTCGATGCGCTGCAAAACCTCAGCTTTATTCGCGTAGAAACGTACCGACCACCTGTTGACATAGGGTATGTGAGACAGTAAACGGAAGGTTTTCACCACTAAGCCGCGACGATAACCCTGCATGAAGAAATAGATGACTAGAAGGCTCGTAGCGAAAATCATGCCCAACAAGATGCCTAACCCAAGGTTTACGGGATATACAATCACAAAGAGTATTACTCCCAACAGCCAGAACCAGAAGTGGGAAAAAACGTGCATCATTGAATAGAGGATGACCGATGAAGCTGCTTTGGCTTTTCCTACATGAGGAGCCAGCTCCATGATACGATAAGGCTCGCCGCCAAGCAAGCCAAGAGGGGTCACATAGTTGAGAACGTACCCAGAAATGGTGAGCCTATATATATAAGGAAAGGAGACGCGCACGCGCTTGTCGTCGCGGATGATGACATACCACGATGCGGCATTCATCAGATAGATTCCTGCCCATAAGAGTATATTCGCTGGTAACCAGTAACCCGCATGGCGGATGTTGCCCCAGATCTCGCTCCACGGCATATCGAGTGAGAAAATCATTGCTCCCAACAGGGCTAGTCCGGCGACAAAGAAAATGTTGCGATACTTAGCTTTCATGGGCAAACCATTTGGAGAACAATGCAGCGCACATCTTCTCGTGGCGCCAACGCATATAGAATAGAAGCACGGTGAGCACTACCATCTCGTAGAGTAGGTATAGCCACGGCAACCCCACCAGCATGCTTATTACTAAAGCAAAGAAGCGGGAGTTGAAGGTGAGGATGTTAGTCATCGGCATCAGCGGTAGGCTCGAAGCACGAAACTCGCGCAGGAACTGCTCGGGCAAATCCTTCGCACTACGTTTCCCTACGGCATGGAGTATCCGTTGCAATTGGGGAGTCCAGTTCTCCTGCTTGCGGGTATAGCTGGCATAGAAGAATAGCCACATCCACTCAAACCACCCTCGCCACGAACTGATTGCCTTGCGCTGGGCTGTAAGGTCTGACGAACGCACCAGCTCGGAGTAGTCGCGTCCGGCCAAGAAATGCAGATGTATGTTGCGATAATAATCGGCTATTGTTGACTGGGTAGAGTGGAATATGAGTCCGCATGCCGATACCACTGCTATGCCCAGCCACCCCCAGTCCACTGTGGTGCTGGGAATGGGCATGGTATACATGCGTATCATCATGAACAAATAGATGGAGAAGAACCATACATCGCCAGCAAAGCCATCGAGCACGCGGCCAAGCATAGTGTACTGCCGTGTCATGCGTGCCAATTGTCCATCGGCACTGTCGAGCGTGTTGGCAAAGAAGAGGAGCAAGGCCCCTATGAGCACCATGCCCACATTGCCAGGGAAGAAGAAGTACCCCGAGGCTGCACCAAAGATGATGGAAACGATCGTGATGGCGTTGGGATGAATATGTAGCCGACGGCATAAACAAGCCTCTACAAAACCAATAGGGCGCACCACCCAAATGTCCCACTTCTCCTCCGTATCCATGGACTTATAGGTCGAGCGCATCTCGGTCACAAACCGTTGCCATCGTTTGCTACTTTCCAGCATATTCTTAACTCTATTTGCTGCAAAGATAATGCTTTTTGCGCATATATCAATTTTTCTTATGGGTGATAAGAATACTTGTGAGGCCCTTTTTCTTTCTTTGCACAATAATCTGCCGTGTAGTGCGTTTAATAAAAACACGCACGAGATAGATTTTTCGGTGAAGCACGATATATACACATACATACGTACCGTCTGCATAGCTATCGCTATAGCTTTGACTTCGTTTTGTGCCATGGCGCAGAGTGAGGCGAAGAGCGACTCTATTCGCTACGCCGTGCAGAAGACCTCACCCACCAACGAGAAGGACCTGGAGCGTAAGCCGGTTGACCTGCGCAATCCCGAGAACCTCACCACGGAGACCACCTATGACGAGAAGACCCACACCTACATCGTGGGCAACAAGATAGGCGACTCGTATCTTTCTGTACCCCTGCTCATGACGCCCGAGGAGTATGCCGAGTGGAGCATGAAGCGCTCGCTCGACGCCTACTTCCGCAACAAGAACCAAGAGGAGTTTGAGAAGGAGGGCAAGAAGGAGAAGTTCGACTTCACCGACATGAAGTTCGACCTCGGCCCGGCGGAGAAGATCTTCGGCCCCGGTGGCGTGCAGATCAAGACGCAGGGAACGGCCGAGCTCAAGTTTGGCTTCAACCAGAAGAGCATCGACAACCCCTCGCTGCCCATGCGTAGCCGCAACACCTTCGGCTTCGACTTCGACGAGAAGATCAACCTCAGCATCAATGGTAAGGTGGGCGACAAGGTGAACCTCAACATGAACTACAACACCGAGGCCACCTTCGACTTCGACTCCAAGAAGATGAAGCTCAAGTACGACGGTAAGGAGGACGAGATCATCAAGCTCCTCGAGGCGGGTAACGTGAGCTTCCCCACCAACTCATCGCTCATCTCGGGCGCCACTTCGCTCTTCGGTATCCGTGCCGACCTGCAGTTTGGCAAGCTCTCGCTGCAGACCGTGGTGTCGCAGAAGACCTCCGAGTCCACCTCCGTGAGCACCAAGGGCGGCAGCCAGCTCACCGAGTTTGAGGTCGACGTGGCCGACTACGACGAGAACCGCCACTTCTTCCTCGCCCACTACTTCCGCGACACCTACGACCGCAACATGGCCCAGCTGCCCACCATCATGTCGGGCGTGGTCATCACCCGTGTGGAGCTGTGGGTGACCAACAAGACCAGCAGCTATGACAGTCCGCGCAACGTCATCGCCTTCACCGACCTGGGCGAGCCCTCGCGCATCAGCAACCCCCTGTGGACCTCCACAGGCGAGCGCATGCCCAACAACACCGCCAACAGCCTCTACTACCAGATGGTGAACACCTACAGCGACATCCGCGACATCGACCGCGTGGGAGCCGTCCTGGGCGAGATGCTCTCGGGCAGCACCGACTATGAGAAGGTGGCCAACGCCCGCCTCCTGACACAGAGCGAATATACGCTGAACAAGTCACTCGGTTACGTATCGCTCAAGTCGACCCTCAAGTCCGACGAGGTGCTGGCCGTAGCCTTCGAGTACACCTATGCCGGCAAGACCTACCAGGTGGGTGAGTTCTCCACCGACAAGAAAGAGGGCGACGATGCACTGTATGTGAAGCTCCTGAAGTCGAACAGTTCATCGCCCTCGAACGCCACATGGGACCTCATGATGAAGAACGTCTACTACCTCGGTGCCAACAGCATCAGCTCCAAGGACTTCAAGCTCATCATTGAGTACGAGAGCGATAGCACCGGCACCAACCTCACCTACCTGCCCGAGGCCAACCTGAAGAGCAAGACCCTCCTGCAGATGATGAACCTCGACCGCCTCGACGCCAAGCAGAACGCCAACCCCAACGGCTTCTACGACTACGTGGAAGGCTACACCGTGCAGTCCTCTACGGGCCGCATCATCTTCCCCGTGGTAGAGCCCTTCGGTGCCCACCTGCGCAAGGCGATAGGCAACGATGCCGTGGCGGACAAGTATGTGTTTGAGGAGCTCTACGACTCCACCAAGACCATCGCCAAGCAGATAGCCGAGAAGAACAAGTTCCTCCTCACGGGCGAGCATGCCGGCTCGGGCGGCAATGTCATCCAGCTGGGTGCCTACAACGTGCCGCGCGGCTCGGTGAAGGTCACCGCCGGTGGTGTCACGCTCACCGAGAACAGCGACTACACCGTGGACTACACCATGGGTACGGTGACCATCATCAACCAGAGCATCCTCGATGCCGGCACCCCGGTGAACGTGTCGATGGAGAGCAACACCGTGTTCAACATGCAGCGCAAGACCATGCTCGGCATGAACTGGGCCTACGACTTCACCAAGGACTTCCAGCTGGGCGGTACGCTCATGTACCTCAACGAGAAGCCCCTCACGAGCAAGGTGTCGATGGGCGACGAGCCCTTGAAGAACACCCTCTGGGGACTCAACATGGCGTGGAAGCACGAGAGCCAGTGGCTCACCAACATGCTCGACTACCTGCCGGGCCTCCACGTGACACAGCCCTCGCGCATCAACTTCACCGCTGAGTTTGCCCAGCTCATCGCGGGCGTCTCCAAGCAGGTGCAGGGCAGCGCCTCCTACATCGACGACTTCGAGAGCAGCGAGAGCGGCATCGACATCAAGTCGCCCAGCGCCTGGATGCTCTCGGGCATACCCTCGTCGCAACCCTATGCCAACCTCACCGACGACATACGCACGGGCATGAACCGCGCCCTGCTCAACTGGTACACCATCGACCCGCTCTTCACGCGCCGCAACTCATCGCTCACGCCGGCCCATATCAAGAGCGACCTCGACCAGCTGTCAAACCACTACGTGCGTGAGGTCTACGAGCGCGAGCTCTATCCCAACAAGGAGAGCACCTATGGCGAGTCGTCGACCCTCTCGGTGCTCAACCTCGCCTACTACCCCGACGAGCGTGGCCCCTACAACCTCGACACCAACCTCACCCCCGAGGGCAAGCTCACCAATCCCGAGCAGCGCTGGGGCGGTATCATGCGCCAGCTCACCACCACCGACTTTGAGAGCAGCAACATCGAGTACATCGAGTTCTGGATGCTCGACCCCTTCATCTACAATCCCGAGGCCCGTGGTGGCGACATGTACATCAACCTCGGCGAGGTGAGCGAGGACGTACTCAAGGACGGCAAGAAATTCTACGAGAACGGTATGCCCGTGACCGAGCAGGCCAGCAGCTACGTGGAGACCCAGTGGGGCCGCGTACCCACGGCCGCCAGCCTCGTGTATGCCTTCGACAACACCAGTGCCAACCGCGCCAAGCAGGACGTGGGTCTCAACGGACTCAGCAGCGAGGAGGAGCAGCTGTTCCCCACCTACATGAACTACCTCGCCGACATCCAGAGCCGCGTCAATCCCGAGGTGTACGAGCGCATCAAGGCCGACCCCGCCGGCGACACCTACCACTACTTCCGTGGCGACGACTACGACGAGCAGCAGCTCTCCATCCTCGACCGCTACAAGCGATTCAACAATACCGAGGGCAACTCACCCTCGTCGGAGACCAGCACCAACAACTACGACAAGAGTGCCAAGACCACGCCCGACGTGGAGGACATCAACCAGGACTACACGCTCGACGAGTATGAGAAGTACTTCGAGTACCGCGTGTCGTTGCGCCCACAGGACATGGTGGTGGGCCGCAACCACATCACCGACATGCGCACCTACCGCACCAAGCTGCGCAACGGCAACACCGAGAGCGTCAACTGGTATAAGTTCCGCGTGCCCATCGACAACTATGAGAAGATCGTGGGCAGCATCCGCGACTTCACCTCGCTGCGCTTCATGCGTATCTACATGACCGGCTTCAGCGAGCCCGTCATCGTGCGCCTCGCCACCATGGAGCTTATCCGCGGCACCTGGCGCAGCTACGACCAGCCCATCTACTCGGCCCTCAACAAGGCTCCCAAGATGAGCGGCAACATGGTCGTGGCCTCGGTCAACATCGAGGAGAATGGCGACCGCAAGCCCGTCAACTACACTATGCCTCCCGGCATCTCGCGTGTGCTCGACCCCTCGCAGCCCCAGCTCCGTCAGGACAACGAGCAGGCCATGAGCCTGCAGATTACCGGCCTCGAGCCCAATGAGGCGCGTGCCGTGTACAACAAGACCAACCTCGACCTGCGCAAGTACGAGCACGTGCAGATGTATGTCCACGCCGAGAACCTCGTGGAGGCCGCCTCCGAGGTCGAGGATGGCGAGATGTCCGTCTTCGTGCGCCTCGGCTCCGACTACAAGAGCAACTACTACGAGTACGAGATACCCCTCACCATCACCCCCGAGGGCTACTACGACGGCAACACCACCAGTGGCTGCAAGGCCGTGTGGCCCGAGGCCAACATGCTCGACATCGACTTTGCCAAGCTCACCGAGCTCAAGCGCCAGCGCAACATCGAGAGCAATACCAATCCCGAGGTATCGAAGACCCGCATCTACTCGCAGTTCGATGAGGACAACCCCAAGAACCGCATCAGCGTCATCGGTAACCCCACCGTGGGCAAGATCAAGACCGTGATGATCGGTGTGCGCAACAACTCGCGCTCTACCAAGGACATCGAGGTATGGCTCAACGAGCTGCGCCTCACGGGCTTCAACAATCAGGGTGGCTGGGCAGCGCAAAGTGCCCTCAACGTGCAGCTCTCCGATGCCGGTAGCGTCAACATGAGCGGCCATGCCGAGACGGCAGGCTTCGGTGGCCTTGAGGAGGGTGTGAGCCAGCGCCGCCTCGACGACTACTACCAGTATGCCGTGACCACCAGCTTCGACCTCGGCCGCTTCTTCCCCGAGAAGCTCAAGCTCAACCTCCCGCTCTACTACTCGTTCCAGCAGGAGAGGACCTCGCCGCTCTATAGCCCCTTCGACACCGACCTCTACCTCGACGACATGCTCGAGACGCTGCCCACCGATCTGGAGCGCGACTCGCTGGCCTCGATAGCCAACCTCGTCACCACGTCGAAGAACCTCAGCTTCAGCAACGTGAAGATGAACATCACCAGCAAGAAGCCCATGCCCTACGACCCTGCCAACTTCAGCTTCGGCTTCTCGCGCAGCGTCAAGGACAACTCGGGCAACACCACGCAGTATCAGCACCAGCTCAACTGGCGTGCCGTGGCGGCCTACACCTATGCCCCCGCCATGAAGGCGTGGGAGCCCTTCAAGAATATCAAGTCGAAGTCCAAGTGGCTCGACATCGTCAAGGAGTTTGGCATCAGTCCGCTGCCCCAGAGCATCGCCCTAAATACCGAGATGAACCGCAGCTACTTCGAGCTGCAGACACGCGACCTCGAAGGGTCGTTCGGTGGCGTAGGCATCCCCGTCACCTTCTCGCAGGAGTTCCTGTGGAATCGCAACATGGACATCCGATGGGACCTCCTCAAGTCGCTCAAGATGAACCTCAACACGCGCACCAACTCCGAGATCGAGGAACCCTACATGCCTGTCAACAAGTCCCTCTATCCCGACGAGTATGCCTTCTGGAAAGACTCTGTGCAGCACAGCATCGCCCGCATGGGCCGTGCGCTCGACTACCAGCAGTCGTTCAGCGCCTCGTACCAGCTCCCCCTGAGCAAGCTGCCCATCCTCGACTGGACACAGATGGATGCCAACTTCACCTCATCCTATAGTTGGGACCGCGGAGCCACGCTCGCCAGCGGCGCCACCTATGGCAACACCGTGGCCAACCAGCGCTCGCTCACCGTGAACGGTAAGCTCAACCTCGAGAACCTTTATAATAAGGTAGACTTCCTCAAGGAGACCAACAAGAAGTTTGCCTCTTCGAAGAGCACCAAGAAGACCACCACGAAGAAGGCCACCAAGCCCAAGAAGTTTACCCAAGAGCTGAAGATTATCCCCGACAGCACCTACACCATCAAGCACGGACAGAAGAACAAGCGCGTCGAGGTAGCCTCGCGCACCAAGGAGGGTCGCCCCTATAAGGTGAAGTACAAGGTCATCGACGAGAACACCATCGCCCTCACTGGCCCCGACACGGCCAACGTGAAGCTCACCATCACCCCGGGCCCCGACCTCTCGGAACTGTCATGGTACAAGGCGCTGCAGTATACCTCGCGCGGACTCATGCTCGTGCGCAACGTGTCGGCCTCGTACAAGAATGTCAACTCCATGGCACTCCCCGGCTTCATGCCCGAGGCTGGCAAGGTGCTTGGACAGCGTCGTCAGGGCAGCCTCTACGCCCCCGGCTGGGACTTCGCCTTCGGCCTCACGGGCGACGACTACCTGCAGCGTGCCTTCGACAATGGCTGGCTGCTCGACAATGACAGTGTGGCCTACGCCTCCACATCCAACGCAACCGAGGAACTGCAACTCAAGGCCACTCTTGAGCCCGCCCGCGACTTCAAGATCGACCTCAACGCCTCGTGGGTCAAGACCGGTGCCCGCAACGTGCAGTTCATGTATGCCGGCATGCCCGAGACCCGCACCGGCACGTTCAATATGACCACCATCACCATCGGCTCGGCCTTCGAGCGCCGCAAGGCCAGCAACGGCTACCACTCAGAGCGCTTTGCCGACTTCGTGCGCAGCCTCGAGACCGTGCAGCGCCGCGTGCAGGGCCAGTACAGCGGTGCCGTATACCCCGAGGGCACAGCCCTTGCCGGTATGCCCTTCGACCCCGCCAACGGCAGCGTGGGCAAGTACTCGCCCGACGTGATGATACCCGCCTTCCTGGCCACCTACGCCGGCGGCGATGCCAGCACCACCAGCCTGGGCCTCTTCCCCTCCATGCTGTCGATGCTCCCCAACTGGCGCCTCACCTATAGCGGCCTGAGCAAGCTGGAGATGTTCAAGAAGCACTTCAAGAGCGTCAACATCAACCACTCCTACAAGAGCGTCTATGCCGTGGGCTCGTTCAACACCTACAGCACCTACATGGAGTACATGAATGGCCTCGGCTTCATCTCCGATGTCACCACCGGCAGCCCCGTGCCCTCGTCGATGTTCGACATCTCTGCCGTGAGCATCAACGAGCAGTTCTCGCCCCTCGTGGGTGTCGACGTCACCCTGCTCAACAACATGACCATGAAGCTGCAGTACAACAAGAGCCGCGTGATGAACCTCAGCATGTCGTCCGTGCAGCTCGTCGAGACCAACTCCGACGACATCGTCTTCGGTGTAGGTTACAAGCTCACCAACGTCAAACTCTTCGGCGTAGGCAAGCGCCCCACAGGCGGTGGCCGTGTGAGCAACGACCTCAACCTGCGTGGCGACTTCTCATGGCGCGACCAGAGCGCCCTGTGCCGCGACATCCAGGCCCTGAGCACCCAAGCCACCAGCGGCAACAAGGCGCTGAAGATCTCCCTCTCGGCCGACTACACTTTCTCGCGTATGCTCACCCTCAACGCCTATTACGACCACCAGACGAACATCCCTGTAGTGTCTGCCTCGTCGTACCCCACCTCCACCCACGACTTCGGCGTATCGCTCAAGTTCTCGCTGACACGGTAAAGAAATGTTCTCTTTCGCTTAGTACAAAATAATAGTACAAGGTGCTTTATCTCGCGCTTAGTACTCCTAAAAAGCGAATGAGACAGTGTCAAAATTAGGACAACTATCATTTTGTCTTTTCGACAGAGCGAAGCGACGAGAAATCTCTAATACAGACCAGAGACTCCTCCCTTCGGTTCGGAAACGAAGTTCTCGGACTAGCCGAGCGCAAGCATTCGCCGCCCGTAGGAGCCAACGGCAATGACACGACATCTTGATCGCATGTTTTCATTTTTACACATCCTCGTCCAATTTCTCCCAATGGACTATCCAATTTTTCAAAAAGAGATGTCTTTTCCCGTTCTCATTAGCTTCACACCACTCCCTCTTGCGTCAGGTAAATGTGAATCGTCAATTATAAGTGTCGGATTGTCGTAATGTCGGAAACTTTGTATTATGAGTGTATCATGTATAAAATAAATGAGGGCACCTACTAGGCACCCTCATTCTTGTTGTTTTTGTAAATCGTGGATTTACTCTGAAAGGTCAGCGTTGCTCAAGTCAATCTTGAAAGCGCCAGTACCACCTGGATACAAACCACCACCATTATACTCAGTCATACCGACCAACAATGTTTTTGCGGGGAAGGTGATTACGTTGTCAACGAGTGTTCCGCAGTAGCCGGCACCCTTAACAGCCTCAAGAGAGTTGCCCTTCTCGATATAGTATCCAGCCATGCTATGGAATACAAACTCACCATAACCCCAGTTCATACCTGAATAGTGACGCTCGAAGTATACACCTTCGGGATCCTCCATGTTGATAGTCATGTAGTGCTTCTTGCTGGTGTCATAGTCACCAGGAGCATTGTAGGGATATGCAGCACCGTAGGGATCTACCAAGCGGATTACGGCTGAGTTGCCAATAGCCTTTTCAACTGCAACTTCATAAGTTACGTTCTCAACGCCGAAGAATGTACCTACCATATCCTCTGTATAGAGAGCTGTACCAGCAGCAGTCCAAGAATAAGCCTTAGAGAAGGTCAACTTGAATGCGCTGTTGCCAGAGATAGAGAGGTTCTCCTCGAAGAGGTCTACTGAATCGGGAACGAATGCAAGGTTAGCGATATAGGTCTTACCAATCTGAATCTTGCTCTCGTCAATCTTGATGATAAGCTCTGCAACGCTCTTGCCAGCCTCGAAAGTAACGGCAGGTGCGTCAACAGACATTACGGTTGAGTCGCTCAATGTTACACTAACAGGAACTGTTACGTTGCCGTTTTCATTGTTACGGTAAACCTCAACAGCTACTTGGGGCAGTGCATCTGTGCCACTTAGCGAATAGGTGTTTGAAGCCTGTGCGAAAGAGTATGTGGGCACGCTTTGCAAGTCGGCCTTCTCCCAGTAACCTTCATCGCTACATGAAGTGAAAGCTACAGCTGCAAGCACAGTCATGAATAATGATTTATATAATTTCATGTCTTTAATTCTTTTAATGGTTTATACTAGTCCATTGATTACTCAGTTACAGGCTGAGGCATCTCTGCCTTATCGTTGTTTCTAGCCAATGGATCGCTGCTGTCATCAGACAATGCGGGGTTACCCTCCATCTCACGCTGAGGAATGCGGTAGATAAGCGCTGCATCGCCAGCAGGGATGTTGAATGTAAATGCTTCCTCGAAACCTGCGCCACGACGGTCAACACCCTTCTTCAGACGCATGATGTCAAAGTAAGAGAAACCTTCGCCCCAGAGCTCGATACGACGCTGCATCCATACCTGATTCTGTACCTGCTCCTTTGTGGTAGCAGTGCAAACGTATGCAGGGTCACGATAGGTAGATACGAAGTTCTGCAGAGTTGCAGCACCTGAAGCAGGATCACCAGCCATAGCTTGAGCCTCGGCCAACATAAGGATAACTTCCTCAATACGCATCAAAGGAATGTCGTTAGCGTTGGTAGAGGTGTAAACCTCATCCTTGTATGTACCGAACTTCATCTGTGTGTAGGGAGGACAGCCTGCAGAAGCAACATAAGAAGCCTGCTCTTCGTTCAAGTTGGGAGAGTAACCCTCTTCGTTGAGGAACCAGCCCTTACGAACGTCAGTAGCAGGAATTGCAGTATAAAGACCTGCGTTGATTTTACGCCATGCACCTACAGAAGCATAACCGTAGTTGAGTGAACCCATGTGAGAGGGCCAGTTACAGATACCAGATGTAACAGGACGGTCGGTTTCAGCAACTACAACACCCCACATCCAAGAGTTGTCGGTAATCTCACTCATTGTGGGCTTGCTAACGTCTGCAATAGAATAAGGAGTAGCATCTGTAAGGCTAAGAGCCTGCTGAGCATCGTCACGAGCAGCTGCCCAGTTGTTCATTACCATGTTTACACGAGCACGGAGAGCGTAAGCAACCTCAAGGCTGATGTAACGCTTGTCGGCACGCTTTACAGAAGTCTTCTCCAAGAGGGCGATAGCGCCATCAAGGTCGCTCATAATCTGAGCGTAGGTATCTGCTACAGTTGAACGGAGACAACCCTCAGAACCGGCAGCGTCCATGTTTGCCTCAGTAATGATGGGTACACAAGGCTTTTCCTCGTTGCCTACGTAGGTCTGCTGGTACATCTGTGCCAGTGCGAAGTAGTCGAATGCACGGATAGCGTAAGCCTGTGCCAAGTAGAACTGCAACTTCTCATCCTCAGTCTCAGGATCAATCATGGCAGTCACTGCATTTACAGAGTTGAGCTGCTTGTAGTAGTTGGTCCAGTACATCTGAGTGAAGTAGTAGTTA
This sequence comes from uncultured Bacteroidales bacterium, assembly GCA_947367415.1. Lineage (GTDB taxonomy): Bacteria > Bacteroidota > Bacteroidia > Bacteroidales > Bacteroidaceae > UBA1189. The sequence continues at coordinate 3,779 of CANBEE010000012.1, read as the reverse complement.
TAGTTGATATCCTCATAGGTCAAAGCCATAGAGAACCAGTTATAACCTATATCCTCAGACACGAGGTCGGTACCGCGAGTGTCGGTAATCAACATCATGGCAGCGTGTGAGAGGTCGTTGTGATAGCTCTCGTCGAAGTTCTTACCGAAGCCATAGAACATAGATGTCATGGCATTCACACTCGCCTCGATACGTTCAGGATTGGCGTTGATAGTAGCCTCCTTCTGATCGGCTGTGATGGTAGAGCCCAGAGGCTCGGTGTTCATGTCGTAGCAACCTACGAGCGCAACACATGCCAAAGCCGATGCGATATATTTAATCTTTTTCATTTTCTTCTTTCGTTTTTAATTGATTAGAATGTCAATTTAACACCAGCTGAGAATGTACGCAATGCACCGTAGGTAGCTGTGGTAGACATGGTGAATGACTGACGGGGGTCCATACCCTTGCGAGCTGCAAGGAGAGCCAAGTTGTCAGCTACACCATAGATACGCAATGAGCTGATGCCCATACCGCGGAGCCATGCCTTCGGGAAGGTGTAACCAAGTGTGATGTTGTTCAAAGAGAGGTAGTTTGATGATACCAACCAACGGTCAGAAGACTGGTTTGTATAGGTATCCATCATGTCAAGACGAGGAACATCTGTGATACGGTTCTCGGGAGTCCATGCATTGGCGATGTCCTTGTGCCAGTTCAAACCAGCGTTGTTACCGTCACCATTGTGCATCAAATCCTGATAGGTGTAGTCCCAGATCTTACCACCGAGCTGATAAGAGAACTGCACAGAGAGGTCGAAACCGTGGAACTCAATGCTTGTACCGAAACCACCATATACCTTAGGCAAGAGGTCGCCTGTAGGCTGACGGTTGGTTGAGTTTGCAGTCTGGTAATCATCGGTGATGTAATACTCGGGATCCTTCTCATATTCTTTCTTGGCAGCCTCATAAGCCTCGGCGTTCTCCTCAAGAAGAAGCTTGTCATACTCTTCCTGACCAAGTTCTCTCAAGAGATACTCGTCTGCAGTAACCATTGCATGGAAAAGAGCCTTACCTGTGTTGGGGTCAACACCTGCATACTTAACCAGATTGAGCTGATACATAGACTCGCCCTCTTCGTAGATGGTAGAACCGCTGACGAACTTACCGTTCAATTCGGGGTGGAGCTTGAGAATCTTGTTCTTCACCATGGTAGCGTTACCATATACATCCCAACGGAACTTCTTGAACTCAACGGGAGTAGCGTTCAACTCAACTTCCCAACCGTAGTTAGACATAGAACCGATGTTCATGGGGATTGAGGTATAACCGTTAGAGATAGCTACGGGCTTGTTGTAAAGCATGTCGCTGGTTGTACGGTTGAAGTACTCAACGGTACCGCTCAGCTTGCTCTTCCAAAGTGAGAAGTCAATACCAGTGTTGAATGAGTTTGACTTTTCCCATGTGATGTCCTTGTTACCCTTGTAGGTCAACTGACCGTCAGAGAATACACCGTCAGCACCAGTCATAGCATACTGGTCGATGTAAGCATAGTAGTTACCGATGTTATCGTTACCCTGCTGACCGAAAGAAGCCTTTACCTTCAAGATGTCAACCCAGTCTACATCGCTCATGAAATACTCCTTGCTGAGTACCCAAGCAGCAGATGCTGAGTAGAAGTCACCCCAACGGTTATCGGGATGGAAACGTGAAGAAGCATCGCGACGGTATGATACGCTACCGAAGTACTTCTCATCGTAGTTGTAGTTGAAACGGCCGAAAGCACCGCGAGTAGAGTACTCATAAGCTGAGCCACCACCACGCTTCTGGTCGATAGTGTTGTTTACAGTGTAGTCACCATCCTTATAGAGGTTCTGACCAGTAGCCCAGAAGTTCTCACCACGGAGGTCGTATGCCTCGTAACCGAGCAATACGTCGTATGTGCTCTTACCGTATGTCTTGTTATATGTAGCCAAATACTGCTGGTTGAAAGCGTATGTGCGTGTGTAGTCCTGAGTAGCAGTACCACCGTAGCTTGCGCTTTGGCCATACTTGGCGTTACCGATGCTGTGGTAGCGAGTGTTGTCGATGTATGTACCGATTGATGCGGTCAGCTTCAAGCCCTTGAGGGGAGTGATCTCAGCAAACCACTTGTTGTTCATGATGTCCATCAGGTACTCCTCTGTGTTGTAGTAGAGGTCGCTGACGGGGTTAGACATTGACATCCAGTTACGTGAGAAAGGAATAGCGTCGCCAAAAGCACCAGCACCATTACCGTAGTCATATACGGGAAGGCCAGTGTTGGCATCGTGGATGATGTTGCCGTTAGCATCACGGAAGAACATAGGATAGATAGGGGCAATCTGGTTGGCGAGGTTAAATGCGTTACCAGATGAGTTGGTAGTTGTCTGATCGCCAGGGTAGCGGCTTGTGCTGTTGGTGTAAGCGAGGTTAGCACCGAACTTCAGCCACTTCTTTGCCTGATAGTCAACGTTCAAACGAGTAGAGATACGATCGAAGCCTGAGTTCTCGATGATACCACCATCCTCGAGGTAACCAGCTGAGAAATAGTAGCTGATGCGGTCTGTACCACCTGAAACGCCGAGGTTGTACTCCTGACGCATCTGGCTGTTGATAGTACCAGCTGTCCAGTCATCGGGAGTATAGTAGTAGTCACCCTGCTGGTAGCCGAGAGTAGCCAAAGGATTAACCTTACCGTCGAGACCGATGAGGCCGTCAGCACCGTTCAAGGTGTACATCTGATAACCTACAGCATCGAAGAGGTTAGCGTTAGCGTAAGCGTGAGCAGCAGCGGGAGAGTAGCCGAGGTTGTAGTAACCTGCATTGCGGTATGCTTGATACAGAGTTTCCATGTAAGAGTCTGCTGTCTCGAGCACATCGTACTTGCCAATCTGGCGCTCGTTTCTACCCCACTTAGCATCGAAAGAGATGCGTGCATCGTGAGTCTTACCCTTCTTTGTTGTTACCATGATAACACCGTTGGCACCACGTGCACCGTAAAGAGCTGCAGCAGCAGCGTCCTTCAGTACTGACATGCTCTCGATGTCGGCAGGGTTGATAGAAGAGATATCACCGTCGAAGGGGATACCGTCAACTACATACAACGGAGTGTTGCTAGCATAGAGTGAACCGATACCGCGGATACGAACGGTAGAGCTTGTACCCGGCTGACCGTTAGAACTCAATGTCTGAACACCAGCGATAGTACCAGAAAGCGCGTTGGTGATGTTAGAAACCTGACGGTCCTCCAACTTCTCTGCGTCAACTACTGAAGCAGAACCGGTGAAGGCAGACTTCTTAACAGTACCGTAGGCTACCACCATCACATCGTCGAGGGCCATACCGTCCTCTGTCAATGTAACCTTGATGGTCTTGCCACGCAAAATCTTTACCTCCTGAGTAGCCATACCCATGTACGACACGCGAAGTGTAGTAGCTGAAGCAGGCACATCAGCAATCACGAACTTACCTTCAATATCAGTAGCTGTACCCTGATCGGTACCAACAACCAATACTGAGGCGCCAATTACAGGCTCACCGTCAGCTTCCGAGTAAACAACACCCGAAATCTGTGAGGTTTGCGCTGTTGCCAGACCGATACCACTGAGGATAAAGGTCAACAAAAATAGCACTTTTTTCATAAATAATGAATTTAAGTAAATAGTAATTAAACAGTTAAATATTTATTCAAACTTCAAGAGTTTCCTAATACCTATCCAAGAGAAAAGAGAGAAAAATCAGCGCAAAGTATTCGCGCTACTTGGAAGGTTTTCAATTACAAAC
>CANBEE010000011.1 GCA_947367415.1 uncultured Bacteroidales bacterium | reverse complement strand
GTCGAATATGAATGTTAGAGCTACTTTTTTCAATATGCATAGTGATCGATTTGAACACTCTTCTAGCCACGCTATCACAATGCCATGCCACCCCAAAAATAAACTTTTTTCACCTAATTCTCGATTAGTGTGGCATATTTTTATGATTTTCTTTTGCTTTATTAAGATTATTTCAGTTACTTTGTCAAGTTTTAGATGTAGTGAATCTAGGGCTTTTGAAGCTAATGGAATGAAAAACAAACTATATGAATAAGTTAGGAAAATACCTGAAACACCTATGTGCTGTTGTGCTCATAGGGCTTCCTATGCTTTCGTATGCCGAAGCTACTATGGTCAATCTGGCACAGAAAGTCAGTAAAGTCACAGTCTCGGTGAATGCTGAGGATGCTGCTCTTGTCAATGACAATGGACGTGTGGCATGTTGGAGTACCGAGGGGGCAGACCTCACGCATTATCACTATGTGGAAATGGAATGGTCGGCCACTTCGCAAGTTGTTCAGACAGTCGTTTATTGGGCACGCCCCAACAGTTATAAGGCGATAGCGCTGCCCACCGACGCCTATCTCTGCTATTGGGATGGTGAGGCATGGAGTGAGGGCGTAAGCTTGAACGAGATAGATGAGTCAAACGTGACTACTCTTGAAAATACTTTCGAAACAAAAAAGATGCGTATCTACATGAAGAGCGACTCCATCTGTGGCCTTCGCGAGGTGCGCATCTTGGGTTATGAGCGTGTGGTGCCGGGCGAACTCTATGAGTGGCCAGCCTATAGCTCACAGCTTAACTATAACTACCGCAACGACTATCCCAATGGGGTGGAACCACCTACGAAGGCTCTGCCTGAGAATATCAATCAGGCCGGTTCCCGTCAGTATGGCTGGTGGAATTTTGTATGGGGACCCAATCGCAACAAATATGTGACGGATGAGGCCATCGATAGCCTGCTGCGACGTATGGATAGAGACTTTGGCTACTTCCGTGATGTGCTTGGTTGGCTCCCCGATAAGCGTGCCCGCAATGGTTATTATAGTACCATCTGCTTGTTTGGCAGTGGTTTGACAACTGATAATGCGGCTATCTCTGACCGTGGTGGTTGGCAGAGTGCGACATGGCACAATGGCAGCAGCTGGCCTATGGTGCTATTGAGCTATTATCCTGTAGCCTGCTTTGATGAGAAGTTTACTTATGATTCCTATTATAACTCAGCAGTTAACGATGCTGCTGGCCAGCAGAGTGCTTGTGTACATGAAGGTATCCATGCCGTGTTTGCCGACCTCGAAGGTTGTAAGAATGCAGCCTGGTTCCACGAGAGCGGCAACACCTCTATGCAGGCCGATGCCGAGCTGAGCAAGACTCCCAATGTAATCCCTGAGAGTATGGGATTCCTCAGTGCTGGTGCCATGGTGGCTCCGTTTATTCCTATCGAGTGCTACTCAGGTTGGTTGCTTGACGGCTCTTTCGGTGGTCCCAGTGCACAAGGTGTAAACAAATACAATGGTAGCCTACAGATTTGTACTTGGCGCAATCTCCTTGGCGGACATCAGTATGGTGAATTGTTCCCCCACTTCCTCACGGTGACCTTTGGTGATGGTGCTTTGCCTTGGGTATGGCGCTACTGCAAGGACCGTGTGCTTGTGGGCATTGCCGACACGATAGGCGAGGTGGGTATCCGTCGGCTTATCCGTGAGTATCGTGTGAAGCAGGCAATGATTGATTTTGGCAAGTGGTCGAACGCCAGCCGTGCCCTGCTCGACAATAACTGGCTGCTCACCGTGAAGCAGGAATGGGCACCCTATGACAAGGCAGTCGAGGAATGGAAAGCCACTCCCTATGCCAATATGTATAAGTGCAATGAGACCGATAGCCTCGGCTGGTGGAAACCCGAATACCGCACCACGCCCGGATGGAGCGGTGCCAATCAGATTCCTATCCATGTGAGTGGCGAGAAGGGCGACATCGTGCGTATCTACTTCGAGCCCCTGGGCGACAATATGGAGTGCCAACTTGCCTACCGCTCGAAACGTGGCAAGGTATACTACTCGCAGCCCGTTCAGGGAGCCGGTGAGGTGACCATCGAACTCACCGACGTGCCTGCCAACAATGTAATCATCGCCGTGGTGTGCAACACCGATTATATATATAAAGGTGAAGCCACTCGCAAGGCACACTATGACTACCGTCTGAAGATGATGGATAATGCCTACCAACCAGCAAGCTCCAACTACAAATGGTACAACTACCGTGGCCTTATTGTGGACAAGAACTTCGACAAGGATGACTACGTATCGGTAGATCCTATCGAGGAGGCGGTGGAGTTTGGCTTCACAACCGACAAGCAGGTGGTAAAGGCTGGTGAGACCTTGAATATTTCGTTTACCGGTGCTTCGCAATGGATGGTACAGGTGCGTATGTTTGCCATGAACGGACGCAACGTGTATAACCAGAGCCTCTTGCGTAATGGCGCCTACTACATCCCTGCCGATGTGGAGCCAGGCATGTATATCCTGCAAGCACAGAATGGACGTGAGATGGCGAGTGTGAAAATTGTGGTGGAATAACATAATACTACTATATGAAAAAGACGTATCTGAAAGCATGTGCATTCGCACTCCTCCTTGGTGGAGTGGGCGTGATGCAGTCGTGCAAAGATGAATCTCTCTATGAGGAACCCGCATGGTTGGGCAACTCCATTTATGAGCGATTGCAAGAGGAGGGCAACTACACCTATACGTTGCGCCTTATCGACTCATTGGGGCTTACCGACGTGTTCCGTCAGACGGGTAGTAAGACTCTCTTTGTAACGGATGATGAGACCTATGAAGCCTATTTCCATAGCAAAGGTCTTGAGTTTGAGAATTTGAGCCAGTCGCAGATTAAGATGTTGCTCAACAGTGCCATGATCAACAATGCTTACCTCATCGACTTGCTGAGTAATGTAAGCGGCAATCCTCCCGAAGGTGGTGAGTGTATGCGCCGCCCCACAGCAGTGAGCGTCTACGACTCTGTATCGCGAATCCTTCCGGCCCAGATGCCTAATACGCAATATTGGCAGAAGTATAGGAACAACCCCGAAGGTATCGTGCTGCTGCGCGACAATACCCCTCAGCCCATGATTCACTTCTTGCCCTCTTATATGCGCAAGCATGGTATCACCAATGCCGACTTGGCCAAGCTTACCAACGGGCAGTGCAATAGCGTGACCGACTCGTATGTCAACGGCATGAAGGTGATTGAGCGCGATATCACTTGCAAAAACGGTTATATACATAAGGTTGACGGTGTGATGATGTCGGCCGACAATATGGCAAACATCATCAACAATCATCCCATGATGAGCACCTACGCTTCGCTGCTCAACCGCTTCAGTGCTCCCTATTATGATGCATGGGCTACAGCAGAGTATAACCGATTGTATAAGAATACCGACTCGGTATTCGTGCTTCGCTACTTTGCCACCACATCGGCTATAGGCGATAACAATACCGATCCCAATGGACAGCCTGTAGATGCACAGTTGGCTTTCGATCCGGGATGGAACGAATATATCTACGACAACACTGCTGGCTATGACCTGCATTACGATGCTGGTGCAATGTTGGTACCCACCAATACAGCGCTTGACAAATGGTGGAACGGAGCCGGTAAGGTGATACAGGATATGTATGGTACATGGGACAATGTGCCGATGAAGGTGCTTGTGAAGTTGCTCAACCTGAACATGATCAATGCCTTCTCAGAGACTGTTCCCTCGAAGTTCGATAATATCGTGGACAATGCCACCAAGGTACCCATCGGCATCAAGCCTGAGGACGTAGACAGCTGCTTCATGGGATGTAACGGTGTGGTATACATGACCAACCAGGTGTTTACCCCGGCCGAGTACTCTTCGGTATCGTTCCCTGCTCTCATCAACCAGAATACGATGAGCGTTATCTATTGGGGTCTTGAGCAACTCAACTTTGAGGCATACCTCAACTCTATGGACTCGTACTACAGCTTCATCATACCTACCAACAATGCCATGTTGGAGTATATTGACCCCTGTTCATATACGACCTATCCGCTCACCATCCTCTATCAATTCTACTATGATAACGAGAGAAAGACCGTAAAGGCCAACCGCTTCAGATACAATGTGGAGACCAAGAGCATTGTTGAAGGCGAAGAGCTGGTGGAGGCAAACAACGACGAAATCCTCGACCGCTTGGAAGACATCATTGACAACATGATTGTCGTTGGTGACGTTGAGGACGGACATACCTATTATAAGACGAAGGGCGGTAGCACCATCAAGGTTAGCAATGCCGGCATCGAAGGTTCGATGACTATCGAAGGTGGATGGCAGATTGTGGAGGGTAGCAACTCACCCGTTGTGACCCAAATCTACGACCTCAGCGAGAAGGGTAACGGTAAGTCATACGTGATGGAGACCGAGATGCCTCTCAGCAGCAAGCGCTCGACCTATTCAATTCTGCGTGACACTCCCGAGTTCTCCAAGTTCTACGAACTCTTGGGCGGTAGCTCACTGATTGCCGAGAAGATGAGTGGACGATATACCTGTATCGACCGCAACATCAGCCTGTTCGATGCCTATAACTACACCATCTATGTGCCTACCAACGAGGCTATACAGCAATTGCATGATGAAGGCCTGTTGCCTACATGGGACGACTATGAGAGTCTGACTGCCGAGGACTTTGGTGGCGATGCTGCAGCATTGAAGGCTGCTCAGTCGAAGGTGGCAGCCCGCATCACCGACTTCTTGCGCTATCACATCCAGGATAATGCCATCTATATTGGTGGTGAGCCTGTGAGCGGTGGCAAGTATGAGACTTCAAAGATGAATACAGCCAACAAACGATTCTATAGCGTTACGGTCGATGCTGATGACTATCAGATGACCATGAAGGATCAGGTGAATGAAACTCCCCGAAAAGTAATGACCGAGAATGGCCTGTACAATATCATGGGACGCGAGTATTGGATTGAGACCGCAGGCTCTGGTGCTAACGAACGTACTAAGATATACAATGCTTCGGACGTAGTGGTACACCAAATCGATGGCGTGCTCCTGTATGATAATAGTCAGAAGAAACCATGGAGAGAAGATATAAATTGGAATACAAACAACTAAAGTAGCAGACGAAGATGAAAAACATATTGAGAACTATCGCAATGATGGCGCTGCTACTGACTACAGTGCAGCTTAGGGCACAGATTAACCAGGTATACGGAACTGTTTCTGATGATTGGGGACCGTTGTTTGGTGTGAATGTGTGTGAGATGGACGGTACTGACCGTATTGTAGAATCGGCCACTACAGACCTCAATGGTAACTTTACCATGCGAGTGAAGAATCCGAAGAACAAGATACGCTTCAGCTATGTAGGATGCACCACCGTGTGGCTTCCTATCGACCGTGAGCAATATACGATACACATGAAGGCCGAGAATACCATTACTGAGGTGGTGGTAACATCCCAGCGTCGTATCAATTCCGGCGGTTTGGCTATTCCGGAACGTGAGGTGTCGTTTGCAGCGCAAACACTCTCAACCGAGGGCTTCGAGGGATTGGGTATCAATACGATTGACGAGGCTCTGCAGGGACGTATCTCGGGTCTTGACATCGTATCGGTGTCAGGTAACTTGGGTGCAGGTACTACCATGCGCCTTCGTGGTGCCTCTACCGTGAGTACGCTCACCAGCAGCAATCCGCTGATTGTAGTGAACGGCAACACGTGGAATGTAGACATGTCGGACTTCGACGTGCAGTCGGCCAATGACGAGCAGTTTGCCCAATTGCTCAACATCAATCCTGAGGATATCGAGAGTATCACCGTGTTGAAGGACGCGGCTGCTACGGCTATCTATGGTTCGCAAGGTGCCAATGGTGTGATTGAGTTGACAACCAAGCGCGGTAAGCAGGGTAAACCTCAGTTGGCCTATACGCTGCGTATGACTGGCACCTACCAGCCTCAAGGTTATCAATTGCTCGATGGTGATGACTACACCATGCTTTTGAAGGAGTCATACTTCAACCCCACACAGAGTGATGCTGCAGCCAATATTCGTGAGCTCAACTACGACAAGAACTTCTCTGAGTATGAGCAGTACAACAATAATACCGATTGGGCCAAGGCAGTGACACAGGTGGGCTTGCGCCAGAACCATCATATCTCCGTATCGGGAGGTGGTGAGAAAGCCAGCTTCCGCATCTCTGGAGGTTTCGATAATGAGACAGGTAGTGTGATCAAGCAGCACTTGAGCCGATTCTCTACACGTGTGGCTTTGGACTACTTTGTGAGCCAACGTATCTCTATCGCCACCAACTTCTCGCTCACCTATACGAAGAACGACAGAAATTATGATAATCTGTTGTCTTTGGCCTATAAGAAGATGCCTAATATGAGTATCTATGAGCAAGATCCTATTACAGGTGTTGACACGGATCGTTATTATACGATGTTGCAGTCAGCATCTAAGGAGTTTAATGGAAGTGAAAATAATCCTAATCAGAAAGACTATGTGAATCCTGTGGCCAGTGCTCATCTTGCCATCAACAATCAGAAGACCTACGACATCATGCCCGAGTTGCAGATCAAGTACCGTTTGCTGGGTCTTGACGATGAGTCATGGCAGTTGAACTGGGATGGACGATTCTATATGAACCTCTTCAATGACTATGTTGACCAGTTCTATCCGAGCGAACTGAAGACGGTGGCTTGGAATGCAGGTGTAAACTCAGCATACGCAGCAAGCAGTAAGAGTGTAGCGCTCAATACGAAGCAGACCTTGACGTTGATACCTCATTTCAATAACCCTGACCATTCACTGATGGCTATGGGACGTATGGAGATGACCACAGGTCAGTCGAGCAGCCAATCCTCTTCAAGCCACGGATTGCCTACGGGTGGTATCACCAGTCCTAATGCTGGTGGTGTGATTACTGGTCAGTCTACAGGTTATAGCCGTTGGCGTTCGTTGTACTATACTTTCTCTACACACTATGCCTATAAGAGTAAGTATATGTTTGACTTCTCGGTACGTGTTGACGGTAGCACCAAGTTTGGCCCTGGCAAGCGCTGGGGTGTGTTCCCTGCTGTATCGTTGCGTTGGAATGTGATTGACGAGGAGTGGATGGAGCCTACCAAGGATTGGCTCTCTATGCTCTCAATCCGTCCCAGCTGGGGACGTGTAGGTAATGCTCCTGGTAGCGATTACCTCTATGAGAGTAAATATGGTGTAGGAAACCGTTACTTGGATATGAGCAGTATGTCGCCGCTCAATATCCGTCTCTCTGACCTTCGTTGGGAGAAGGTTTCGACCTACGATGTGGGTATGGATATCGGTTTCTTCGAGGATAAGCTGAATGTGACTTTGGACTGGTATAAATCCAAGACTGAGGATATGCTGATGCCCAATGTAAGAATCCCCTCAAGCACTGGTTACAAGACATTGCCAGTGAAAAACGTGGGCTCAATGCGCAATACGGGTTGGGAATTAAATATCGACACTCGTGAGGTGGTGAAGAGAGGTAAGTTTGGATTAGACTTCAACTTGGCATTCGGTAACAACTACAACGAGATTCTGGAGATGGATCCCACCGTACTGAAATCGCTGAACAGTGACTTCAACTATGGCAATCGCGAGGTGCTGCAGCGTGTGCAGATTGGTAATCCGTTCGGAGCTATCTACGGCTTCCGCTATAAGGGTGTATACCAATACAATTATGAGACTGTAGCTGACATGTCGCACGATGAGCGTGCTGAGTTCCTTGCCGATGGCAAGACTGCTCCTATCGTACTCAATGCCGATGGTAGCATGGTGTACGATGAGGATGGATTACCCCTTCAGATGATGTATAACTACTCTAATGAGGGTACCACACTGCCCTACGAGTTCAAGGGTGGTGATGCGATTTATGAGGACGTAAACCACGACGGTAACATTAACGCATTGGATATCGTCTATTTGGGTAGCTCGCTGCCTAAGTTGACGGGTGGATTCGGATATAATCTCAAGTATGGCAAGTGGAGATTGAATACACAGTTTACCTATCGTGTAGGCAACAAGATTCTCAACCTTGCACGCTTGGATGCCGAGGCGATGATAGGCAACAACAATCAGAGCAAGGCGGTGAACCACCGTTGGCGCAAGGAGGGTGACAACACCTCTATCCCTCGCGCAATGTTTGGTGCCGGCTCTAACTACAACACCTTGATTAGCGACCGCTTCGTGGAGGATGGCTCATTCCTCCGTCTCAACTATATACAGTTGTCGTACGAGATGAACAGAGATTGGGTTAAGAGTCTCGGTTTGCGTGGTGTAAGATGTTATATGAGTGCCAACAACCTCTTCTGCCTGACACGTTACAAAGGTGTAGACCCTGAAGTGGGTTATGGTGGCTATGGCGTTGCGTCGGATGGTGGACAGACACCGCGTGCGAAGTCGTTTACATTAGGTTTGTCAGTTGATTTCTAAAATGAAGACTATGAAAAGAAAATTGATTATAGGACTGATAGGTTGCATGGGACTCACTTTTACTTCATGTGGTGATTTCCTTGATTTGGAACCTTTGAACGAGATTATTTTGGAAAACTTCTGGAATGAGAAGAGCGATGTGGAGAACATCGTGGCTGGCTGTTATGCCTCACTGCAGTCTCAAGAAGTAGTGGAGCGTATGATGGCTTGGGGTGAATTCCGTTCCGATAATATAATAGGTGGTACCAATATTAGTCGTAATGAGAGTTTGGAGAATGTGTTCAAGGAGAACATCAAGTCGGATAATACATTCACCAATTGGGATGCATTCTATAGTATTATCAATACATGTAACACGGTGTTGCACTATGCACCAGACGTGGCCGAGAAGGACCCCACCTTTACAAAGAGCGAGCTGGATGCAACAATTGCCGAGGTATCGACAATTCGTGCCCTCTGCTACTTCTACCTGATTCGTGCATTCCGTGATGTACCTTATGTGACAGAGCCCTTCATTGAAGATACACAGGAGATGGCGTTGCCTGCAACCCCATTCTATGATGTGCTCGACTCGCTGATTACAAATCTGGAGGCTGTCAAACCCTATGCTGTGAAGAAGTATCCGGCCAATAAGCTGAATTATCAGACTGGCCGTGTTACACAGGATGCTATCCATGCGCTCTTGTGCGACTTGCATCTGTGGAACCAGAATTATGAAGCTGCTGTCCGTTATGCCAATCTCGTGATTGATGCCAAGACTGCAGATTACCAGAAGGTGCTCGACAAGCTGGCAGGTAATGCCAGTGCCGAAGACCAGATGATTGGCGGCTATCCGCTGATATCTGATAGGCTGAGTAGCTATTATGGCAATGCATACGACATGATATTTGGTACAGGAAACAGTCGTGAGAGCATCTTCGAACTCAACTACTCCTCAGAAGAGACGATGCCCTCCAATGGTGCTGTAAGCTATTACTATGGTAACCAAGAGACATATCCCGGTATCGTGAAACCAGCAGAGTTTATCACTACCGACATGACTCTGGACAGACCGAATGTGTATGCCCACAAGTATGATAGCCGCTATTATGAAAACATGCAGTCGACAGGTACTACTTATGGTATCAATAAGTACGCATCGAACAGTAGTACAGTGAATGCTTCGGCTTCTACGCCGGATGCTGCTTATGGTATTCTGTATGCTAAAAACAATTGCTATGCTAACTGGATAGTATATCGCCTGACCGATGTGATGCTGATGAAGGCCGAAGCAATGGTGCAGTTGATTGATGAGAATGACTCGACAGATAATGCCGCTGCAGTGCGCGACTCATTGCTCCGTGGAGCCTTTGAAATTGTCAGTGTTGTCAACAACCGTTCAAGCTTCGTTTCTACTGAGGGTGGAATATCATACGGTGAATTCAGCAGCAAGACACAGATGACCAATCTTGTACTTGACGAGCGTAACCGCGAACTGATGTTCGAAGGCAAGCGATGGTTTGACCTCGTGCGCCGTGCCGAACGCGAAAACAATACCAGCTATCTAATAGCACAGGTAACTCGTAAGGGCTCTGACAACGCCAGTGTGGTGCAGAGTAAACTCTCACGTATGGATGGTTTGTATTGGCCGTACAATAAGGAGGAGCTTCAGGTAAATTCTTACCTCAAGCAAAATCCTGCCTATCCGACCGAAGATGAAGGTTCATACGAAAATACAATGACGAAATAAGTAATCAATGATATAAACGAAATACTATGAAACGTAAAGGAAAAAATATCGCTTTATTGTTGCTGCAGTTTATATTGGCCTCGGGCATCTTTTACAGTTGCAATGATGTAGACACATCGAACTACTATACTTTCACTGGCGAGATGATGAGTGAGTATCTCGAATCTCGCGAACAGTTTAGCGACTTCACAGCTATTCTTAAGCGAGCCGAACTGTTCGAGCCTTTGTCTGTATATGGCCATTATACCTGTTTTGCTCCTCATAATGATGCGTTCAAGGCATATCTGAGTGAGAGAGGACTTAGCTCCATTGATGAACTGACCGATGAGGACTGCGATACGATTGCACGTACTCACTTGGTGAAGAATATTTACGAGGTGGCTGACATGGCCGATGGTACGTTGACCACAGCCAATATGAACCGCTGCTACATTGAAATCACTCATGGTGTTGACAGCAATAGCAATGCAGTGGTGTATCTCAATCGCTCGGCTCACATCCTCTTTGCTACACAGGACGAAGAGGTGGAGAATGGTATAGTACATCCTGTAAGCGGTGTGCTGAAGAGCAGTAGCCGTATGCTTCCCGATATTTTGATGGAGAATCCTACCATATCCATCTTTACCGAGGCACTGAGCAGAACTAAGATTATCGACTCGTTGTATGCCTATCGTGACCCCAGCTACAACCCCAAGGACTATGAGCGAGTGAAGTATACTTCTCACGTGAACCGTGAGACTGCTACTGCTCCCGATGAGAAGAAGCAAGGATTCACAGCCTTTGTTCCTACTGATAAGGTGCTGAAGGAAAAGTATGGTATTGAGACATGGCAAGACCTCTATGCTAAGGCTGCCGAAATCTATGGTGCTGTATATGGTGATCAGGGAGAAAGCTATTATAGTATGGACTCTGTAGCACTTACTCATCGTAAGAATCCGCTCAACCGCTTGGTCGCTTACCATATTCTCGACCGTGATGTGATTGGTTGGAACTTGCTGACGCCCCGTAACGACATTGGTATCCAGACTACCATTATGAATCCTATCGACTGGTATGAAACATTGTTGCCTCACACCATGATAAGAGTGGAGAAACTGACTGTATTGAAGTATGGGGGTGGTAGTGCTTTGGGTGAGCGATACATCAACCGCCGTTACGACGATGAGTACCAGATCAAGGGAGCTATGATTAGCCAAACGGTAGAAAACGAATATGCCAATGCTGCCATCAACGGACGCTACTTCTATGTGGATGATTTGCTTGCATTCTCAGAGACAACACGCGACGTGGTGCACAACTGCCGCATTCGTATGGATATGGCTACCATATTCCCAGAGTTGATGACGATGAACATCCGTCAGAACGGTACCGATCCCACTGTGAACGACCCTGAATATGATGAAACAGGTAAGTATGGACGTAACTACTACTTCCCCGATGGATATCTGAAGAATGTGAAGGTGAACGGACTCTTCGTTTATCGTCGTCCTCACAGCTTCTACGATAGCTACGAAGGTGATGAGATGAATATGTTCGGTAACTACGACATTACCTTCAAACTTCCTCCTGTTCCTTATGAGGGTGAGTGGCAGATTCGCTTGGGCTATGCTGCCGAGCCTACTCGTGGTATTGCTCAGGTATACTTTGACAACGAACCTCAGGGTATTCCTTTGGATATGACCAAGACATTGGATGATCCTTCTATCCTGGGTGCTGACTGGGTGGCCAACTATACCACCATGTCGGCTCAGAACTTGGCAGCCGACCAAAAGGCTTTGAAGAACAAGGGGTATTACCGTGGTGCTGCCGGTGGCTATCGCTTCGATATGGGTACTACCAACCGTGTAGTCTTTGCTACACAGCTTCGTACCTTCCGCCGTGTGTTGTGTACGGTACACATCGACCCGAACGAGGATCACTTCTTGCGTGTACGCAGCGTATCTTCAAAGAAGGGTAATGACAATGAGTTTATGCTCGACTATATCGAACTGGTGCCCAAGAGTGTATACGGTGTGACCGACGAGGGCGCTATGGAGGATATGTTGTAATCGAATGAGGAACTATAGAAACAGAATGATTATGAACAATAGATATATATATGGTATAGGGGCTGCATTGCTCTTGTTGCTTGGCACTAGCTGTACCGATACTTGGGAGCAACACTATTCTCAGGAAGCAGCCGGTGGCAATACTTTGTGGGAGGAGATTTCTTCGCGTAGCGAACTGAGCAACTTTGCCAAGGTGATAGATGCTTGTGAATATGATATCGTGCTTAATGGTAGCCAGACCTATTCGGTATTTGCACCTACGAACGATTATCTTTCACTTGCAGAGGCTGATAGCTTGATTGAGAACTATACTCTGCAGAAGAATCAGGGAGTAAAGACAAACGACAATAGAGTGATTACGCAGTTTGTGCACAATCACATTGCGCTATATCGTAAGTCGGTGTCGTCGATGACCAATGACTCCATCTCCATGATGAATGGAAAGTACCAAGTGCTTACTCAGACCAGTATTGGCGGCAAAGCCTTTGGTGTTTCTAACGAACTGCATAGCAACGGTGTGCTCTACACACTGAACGGTAAGGTTGACTATTTCCCCAATGTGTTCGAGTATTTGGGACTTGACTCAGAATTGGATAGCGTTTACAACTTTATCAATAGCTACAGCGTATATGACTTTGACCCCAATCAGAGTGTGGCTGGCGGTATTGTCGATGGTGAGACCGTATACCTTGATTCAGTAGTGGTACTCCGCAACAGCTTCCTCAGTCAGTATGGATATATCAACTCCGAGGACAGTACCTACTGGATGCTCGCTCCTACCAATAAGGTTTGGGCTGAATTGTATAATGAATATCGCGAGTATTTCGTATATGACAAGTCCTTGGCAGCTGCCGACTCTTTGCAAGAGAACAATGCCAAGATGTCGATCCTGATGGGTGCCTTCTTCAATAGGACTGATAATTCTGATGTAGCATTCCAGGACTCAGCTTTGTCTACCATTGCCCCCACTGCTCTGATGCGCTTGTTGCTGGATGCTGAGCCTAAGGGTATTTACTACAAACCGTTTGAAGCGGGTGGTATATTTGATGGTACAGAAGACATACCATGTAGCAACGGTCATGTACGTAAGGCCGAGACATTCAACATTGACAAGTCGAAGACCTTCTTGCAAACCATCAAGGTGGAGGCTGAGAACCAAATCTATCAGAAGAGTCTGTTGGAGTGTGAGACTCCGCTCACTATCCGCACCGTCCCAATGGACAATGCTTTCTATAATAAGCTGTCGGGCAATGCCTATGTGGATGTTATTCCTAAGAATACATCCGAAGACCCCGATAAGTTCCCTGCTCCTAAGGTGACATTCTCTATTCCTGGCACCTTGTCAAACATCCCCTATGATATCTATATAGTGACAGCACCCGTAGAGGCTTATAATACGTATGCTACGGATGAGGATCGTTTGCCCAACCGTATCCGCGGTATCTTGAACTTCAATAATATTGACGGAAAGACCCAGACAAAGCGTTTGAACGCAGCAGAGTCTACATCGGGTAGTGTAGATACTCTTTTGATAGGCTCCAAGGTGGTGTTCCCAACCTCTGCATACGGATTGGCTGAGCCTGTAGTGAATCTGCAGATCTTGAGCCAGGTGAGTCGTAACCAGACTACACAGTATTCTAATACGATGCATTTGGATTGTATCATATTCAAGCCGCATGTGGATGAAGTTGAAGGAGAGTAAGAATAACGTTGCATTTTAATTCACACGATATGAAGAATTATATAATATATAGTTTGTCTGCTTGCTTGCTGATGTCGGCTCCCGCTTTGGCGCAAGATGCAAGCAACGGACAGCAATCGGCAGATATTGCAGTCCTGAAGGCTGGAAAGCAAGTGCCGACTCGCGTCGTAAAAGGTGTAGTCTTTAATGGAGCTACCCATCAGCCTATGTCAGGTGTGCTGGTTAGCGCTGCTGCACTGGATGGTTACAGTACATTCACAGAACCTGACGGAACCTACACACTGAATATTCCCCTCAGTGTAAGTCAGCTGTTTATCTCGGCTCCCAATATGAACGGCATCTTGGTGGGTATAGTCGATGGTGAGCAGGTGAAGAACTCCTACCTCTATCCAGAGACTTTTGCCGACGAGTATATCGAGCGCAACAATATGTTGGGCATACAGGCTGTTCGTGATTTCGACTATTCGGATGCAGTCTCTATCGAAGAGGAGATTCAGAAACAGGCTGGTGCAGCCGTTCACACCATCTCACGCAGTGGTACTGCAGGAATCGGTAGTGTCATGTTCATGAATGGTCTCAACTCACTCAATGTGAATGCTCAACCGCTGATTGTTATTGATGGCGTTATTGTAGACCAGCAGTACAATCGTCAGATGCTTCATCAGGGTTTCTACAATAACATCTTGTCGAACATCAATCCGAATGACATAGAGAAGGTGACTGTGCTACGCAACGGTACAGCGCTCTATGGTGCCAAGGGTGCCAATGGCGTAATCTTGATCGACACACGTCGCAACAAGACTATGGCTACACGCATCACCGCCAGTGTATCATCAGGCATTACGTTGGAACCTAAGTTTATAGATATGATGGATGCAACGCAGTACAAGAGCTATGCTTCAGATCTCTTGTCTACGACAAATACAACCATCAAGGACTTCAAGTTCCTCAACGAGAATCCTTCTTATTATTACTATCCCCAGTATCACAACAATACCGACTGGAAGCAATATGTGTACCGCACTGGCATCAGTCAGAACTACAATATCAATGTAAGTGGTGGTGACGATGTGGCCAACTATAACCTTTCTTTGGGCTATGTAGACAAGCAGAGCACGCTGGTGGGCAATGATATGGACCGTATCAATATTCGATTCAATACCGATATTGAGTTTACCGACAAGTTTGATGCTCGCTTCGACATCTCTTTTGCCAAGCTGTCGCGCAACTTGCGCAATGACGGCGCTACACTTGACTATAGCGAAGGCACCTCTACCGCACCTGGCTTCCTGGCCTATGTGAAGAGCCCTATGCTCAGCCCCTATACCTATTCCGATGGTGTGCTCTCCAATAGTTTTATTGATGTGAATGATGAGAGCTACCTTGATGAAGCTTTGTCTAAGTACAACAATTATAACTACAAACTGGCCAATCCGATTGCTGTCAATGACTATGGTCATGCCCAGAACAAGAACTTCTATGAGAACTCGATGCTGAACATCTCAGTGACTCCCAAGTATCAGTTCAATAGCCACTTGGCGCTGAGCGAGCACTTCTCTTATAACTTGGTAAATACTTCGGAGAACTATTACGTCCCGATGAATGGTGTGCCCAGCTACTATGTGGCCAGTGTGAGCGCCTACCGTGACAATGAGACCCGTGCATTGGCTTCGCACCAGGGTTCCATGTTCTCTGATACACGTCTCGACTGGAGCAATCGCTATGGCGCACATGACTGGCATGTGTTCGGTGGTGCCCGTGTACAGATGGAGAGCTACTCGCTCAATACACAGGTGGGTTACAACACCGGTAATGACAAGACTCCATTTATGAGTTCCTCATTGCTCAATGCCAACAATGGCGGTTCTGATGATAAGTGGAACTCATGGGCTTGGTATGCACAGGGTGAGTACAACTACCTTCAGCGCTACTACCTCCAGCTCAATGCTACTGCCGAGACCTCTTCGCGCTTTGGAAAGGATGCCATCAACAGCATCAAGGCATTCGGTGCTCCTTGGACCATGTTCTACGGCGCTCAGGGTGCTTGGGTAGTAAGCAATGAATCGTGGATGGCAGGTGTAGAGCCTATCGACTATCTGCGTATCTCAGCAGGATACGATGTTAGCGGAAACGATGATATCGACTACTATGCTGCTCGTAGCTACTTCCGTGCATTCAAGTTTATGAACAGTATCTCAGGTATCGCCTTCGATAATATCGGTAATTCAGAGTTGCAGGCTGAGATTACCCGTCGCTTCAATGTGGGCTTGGAGACCAATCTGCTGAAGAATCGCCTCTCGCTCCGTTTGAACGGATTTATCAGCAACACCGACAATCTGCTCACCTTCCAGTCTCTAGGATTCCTCTCGGGCTTGGAGTATAACTGGAGTAACGGCGGTGCACTCAGCAACAGAGGCTTCGACGCATCTGTAGTGGGCAAGCTCATCGCCACCAAGAACTTCCAGTGGGAAGTGGGCGTAAGTGCCGGCCACTACAAGAATGAGATTACTCGCCTGGCCGACAACAAGACCGTTATGGATACACAACTCTATGGCGCAACCATCCGTACCCAGGTAGGGCAGGCTGCCAACCTCTTCTATGGATATGAGTCCGAGGGAGTCTTTGCTACGAGCGAGGAGGCTGCTGAGTCGGGCCTCTATATCTTGGCCGAGAATGGTGTTGACAAGAAGCCCTTTGGCGCTGGCGATGTCATCTTCAAGGATAATCACAAGGATGACGTCATTGATGCTAAGGATATGGTAGTCATCGGCGACCCCAATCCAGATATCTATGGTAACCTGTTTAGCGCGATGAGCTACAAGCGCTTCCGTTTGGATGTCAACTTTAACTACAGCCTGGGCAACGATGTATACAACTATATGCGTAGCCAGCTTGAGGGCGGTAACCGTTTCATGAACCAGACTACTGCGATGCTGCATCGTTGGCAGGCCGAGGGACAGCAGACCACTATGCCTCGCGCGACCTTCCAGGATCCTATGGGCAATGCCCGTTTCAGCGACCGCTGGATTGAGGATGGCAGCTACTTGCGTCTGAAGTCTGCTACACTCAGCTATAACCTACCCATCAACTCCACCTTCATTCAAGGTTTCCAGTTCTGGGTACAGGCCAACAATGTGTTTACACTCACCAATTATCTGGGCAGTGATCCCGAGTTTGCGGCCACGTCCAATGTCATTGGTCAGGGTATCGACCTTGGTCAGCTCTCGCAGAGCCGCAGTATTGTTGCAGGTATAAAAATTAATCTCTAATCCTATCCTTATATATAAGTATGAAACGAACAATCGATATACTCACCGGATGCTGCAAGCGCTATGCTGCTTTGCTGCTCTCTGCACTGATTCTTGTGCCCTCGATGTCGGGTTGTCAGGATTTCCTGGATACGGAGTCCTCGCACTTCTCTGACAATAAGTTGGATTCTCCTTCCGACACGCTCTACTCGGTGATAGGTGTGTTGTATAAGTTACAGAGCCTATCCGACAGAACTATCCTGTTGGGTGAGCTTCGTGGCGACTTGGCAGATGTGACCGATGTTACCTCTTCGGACCTCTTGGAGATTGCCATGTTTAACGTCAGCGACAATAATGCATACAATGCTCCACGAGACTATTATGCAGTCATCAACAACTGTAACTACTTCTTGGCGAATGTCGACATTGACATGAAGAACAACCGCAATGAATATGTTTTCCGCAAGGAGTATGCTGTAATCAAGGCCTATCGTGCGTGGACCTACTTGCAGCTTGCCCTCAACTATGGTGAAGTACCCTTCGTGACTGAGCCTATCCTTACGCAAGAGGAGGCCGAGCGTGACTATCCTAAGTATGGTATCGAAGAGATTTGTGAGTACTTCATCAATGACCTTCAGGGATTGGAAACAATTGAGGTTCCGGGCTATGGAGCTATCAGAGGTACCGATTCGCGCCTCTTCTACTTCCCGATGTATGTATTGCTTGGTGACCTGAATCTCTGGGCTGGAAACTATAAGCAGGCAGCTCTGTGCTACTATAATTACTTGAACACGCGCAATGGCCTTAATGTGGGTTATCCTATCACTACCAGTCTTACTCAGTGGTCACGTAATGATATGACCTGGCGTAATTGGTCCTCTTCGAGTGTGGGTGCCGGTGAAACTTATTCTGCAACTTCAGAACTTATCACGATGTTCCCTGGCGACTCTATCCCTTCGGAGAATCAGTATAGCCGCCTGAATGACTATTTCAATCCTACGCAGAACAACAACAATAGACCCTCTATCACCTGCTCACAAGGCTTGATGGATTTGTCTGCAGCTCAGGCCTATTGTCACCTGACCAATTCCTCAGATATTATCTATGCTCCTGCCTCTCTTGAAGGTATGGATCGTGGTGACTTGCGTTTGCGTAGTGTATTGTCCGAGGGCACCTATTATGAACTGGATGGTATGCGTGTGCCTGTAAAGAGAAACAGCAAGTATTCTTCACGCAACGTACACCTCTATCGTCGAACGATGGTATATCTGCGTATGGCCGAGGCGCTTAACCGTGCAGGCTATCCGCGCTTTGCATTCCAGATATTGAGCAAGGGTGTCAACAACAGTGTTATTGCCTCTGAGGTGCTTCCCTATTGCACTACGGCAGCAGACTCTGCTTGGGTTAGCCAGTTCAACTTCCCCAACAACCAGTACGTATTGCGCACGGCTGTTGAGATGACCTCAGAGAATACGATAGGTATCCACTCCAAAGGTTCGGGCTGGACAGAATACAATGAATACTATGTATTCCCCGATGACTCTACGCTCACCGCAGATGCACGCTTGGCTTATCAGATAGAGAAAGTAGAAGACATGATTGTCGATGAGGAGGCATTGGAGTTTGCTTTCGAGGGTCACCGCTACTATGACCTGATGCGTGTGGCATTGCGTCGAGGCGAACCTGCTTACCTTGCCGACCGTGTGTATGCACGTCGTGGAGCAGCCAAGGTGGATGAGATGAAATCCTTTATTTCTAAGGACTTGAACGAACCTGCCAATTGGTATCTCCAGTGGAACGGTGAGATTGGTATGGAGAAGTAATAGAAAGTTATTTCAATTTTGTCATCCTGAGCGATGCGAAGGATCTCGCGTCATACAGTTACGAGATTCTTCACTTCGCTCAGAATGACAATCAAAAATGAGTGTTTTGTACGATTGCAAAAGTTTTATCATAGGTGTGACAATTTTTTTCACAGGCTTGATAATTTTTTTCATAGGTATAAAAATAGTGAAAATATGAAGAAATTAATGTTTTTGGTGGTGTGCTCGGCAATGTGTTCCCTCTCTGCATTGGCGCAGGAGGAGGTGAAG
>CANBEE010000010.1 GCA_947367415.1 uncultured Bacteroidales bacterium | reverse complement strand
TGCCTGCGCCGCCATCCAGAATCTGGGTGTTCAGCAGCTTTCCAATCACACCCGCCGCAAAGGGATAATGAGTGCAGCCCAAAACCACCGCGTCCAGCTTGTCCTTATAAGGCGTCAAAATGGGCGCCAAATATGCTTCAATAACCGCGTCCTCCGCGCCGGATTCAATGAGAGATACCAGCTCCGGAGCAGAGATGGAAATGATCTGCTCTTCGGAAAAGTCGCACATACCGGTAGCACACAATGCGCCGATGCCAAAAGTATGAATCCATACATGTTCAAATAGTGCTCTGGCTTCCTTTTCAGAAAGTCCGTAATCTCTCTGAATCACCTCCACACAAGTGTATGCCACATCACCTAAGCGTTGGTAAATATCCTCAATGGTCTGTACATTATGACTGTCAGTCATATAACACAACTGAAATAGCATCGGCTCTTCTTTTGCAAAGAGAATCATCTGCATTCCGACTTGCTTGAACACAGGGGTATAATGCACGGCTTTTTCGGCATAGCTTTCAAAACGCTTCAAAGCAGCATCTCGAACTGCTTCCTGAACTTCTTCCATAGAATTAAACACCGTAAAGATTGGACGGGCAGAACTACCAAGTCTTGCCCCCAAATCTCTGGAAGTCAGCGCAGACATTCCTTTTTCGCTGACCAACTCCAGTGCGGCAGCGACAATTTCTTCTCTTGTAAACTTCGGCTTTGGAGGCATACACTGGCGTGGACTTGATGAGGACATCAGCTTCGAGAGTTTTGCCTACGAGGATAGCGAGCCGTCGCCCATGCAACGTTTCTTCCTTACCCACAAGGAGATCAATGTGGCTGAGATGGCCCGACTTATCGGTATCAACCCTACGCTGTTGCGTAACTATATCAACGGATTCAAGAAACCCTCCCCCGAACGCGAGAAGGAAATCCTCACATGCATCCACAAGCTGGGGCGTGAGATGATGGCCGCCAGTTTCTAACCCCTCACCATCTCCCCCATCCACTCCACCGTCTCCCTCATCAGCCGGAAGCGCTCGGGTGAACCGTGGTAGAGCGCATCGTAGTGCCAATCGCCGAGGAACTCCGTCTCCTCAAAGACGATACTGGTAGTGCTTGACGCGCCACCAACGGGAAGTCAATCACTCTGCTCTCTCGTATTGGCCCCAGCTACACCGCCAAGGCAAGGGCAAGGAGTAGTTTGGCCGTTTTCATTTTGTTGGTTGTTTTTGTTCTTGCACGGATTTTGTTTGTGGTTAATTTGTGGATAATTTACGGTAATTCATGTTGAAAAAGAAGGATTGATTATAATTAACCATGCCAGAACTTCACAGCCCCAGTATGGTTCGGTCTTGCCCCTTGTCTATATCACTTTATTGGTTGTTTCCTTTAGGAATCAATACTCTATTCCCTTCACCTGTAGTCCGACGTTGATGTTACGCTTCTCGAAAGTGTCGCTAGCATCGGCTCTTATATAACCCTCCTTGACATAGAAGGGGAGTTGCAGGGTGCTTTGCTTCGCCATCTCGCGACGTTGTTCCTCGTCCCACTGGTGACTGTTGGCCCATAGTGCCTTAGTCTCTTCATCGCAGTCGACAAGGCCGATGGATACGATGTATTCTCCCGGCTCCAAAACGAAGAATTCCACTGGGCGAAGGCCTATAGTCTGCTTCTTTCCTTGCTCAACGTTTGCAAGGATGGGGCCGATAAACTTTGTATCGGTGTCGGCACGATAGATGTTTATGCCCATCACGGCGTCTTTGATGTTGCACGAAAGTACATCGAACGAGAACTCTCTAATCTCTGTAGGGCGGGCGATGGTCAATGCCGTCCCTATCTCCTGCCCTATTTGGTTAGGGGTGTACTGCATGCTGGTGCCAGGCACGCGTGTGCCTCGGCTAAAGAGTTTCTTTTCCTTATGCTTACCTTGTCGCACTTGTACCGCGATCTCTTGTGGTTGCTCCTCTCGTTGGAACTCTGTCTGTTTCTTTGGTGTAGCAAACAAACTAAGTGAAATAAATATCACGGGCAAGATGTAGAGCACCTTGCAACTCTTCCACGTACTGGATTTCTTGTTTTTCATCATAACGATACGGTTTTTTTTGATTAGTGAATCATAGCTTTAGTGCCACAAAGATAGGGCGGAATAATCGGTTGAACAAAAAAACATGCAAAAAAGCACCTAACACTTGGTTTTGTAATAGATTGATTATTAGAGGTTTTTCAAGGTGTTAGGTGAGGCGTGAGCTAACACTTCACCCCGCTAGAACGAGAAACATCGAATGAGGCATTGATATACAGCCCGTTAGGCTATTGCTTGGCAAAAGCCTCCGAGAGATGAAAAAACGGCCTTTGTTAGGTGGTCGTTATGACTTATACAATTGGAATCGGCAAGAATATTGCGTAAAAAGCCTTACCGCTTGCGCTGAGGTATCTGCGCAAGGATAATGTCCTTGCTGGGAGCATCGGAGCTCTTGATGCGTTTTATCAGACGTCCCTTGTATACCCATAGTTTTTCGGGGGTGTTGTCGGTGAGAAGGCTGATGGACTGCACCGACAGCTCGGCACAGAAGTAGCAGAGCAGGCGGAAGTCGGACTCCTTGAAGGCGGGGAACTCGCGGCGGAGAAGTGCCATCACCTCGCCACGGCAGTCGTTGACCACACTCTCGAGCTTGGCATATCCCTCCTCGGAAGCGAAGGTGCGGATGGTATCGCTCACCTTGCCGAAGATGTTTTCCTGCTTCTTCTTGTCGAAGGTGTTCTCGTAGTAGGCAACGCATAGCTCATCGAGCACGCGGTATTGCTCGCGGAAGAGCGAGGCGATGCGCTGCTGCATGGAGTCGGTATCGGCTGTCTGCCGCTGCAGGGCATCGGTGACGCGGCACAGCTCCTCGTCCTTGCTGTAGAGCGTACGGTTCAGTTGGTTGGCCGCATCCATATATTGGCGTATCAGCTCATCCTTACGGCGGAACCTCTCACGGTACAGTGCCCATAGGGCAATGGCCACTATAAAGATGATCAAGGCTGCAACAGCCATCAGGTAGCGATAATTAAGATTACGCGCTTTAGCCAAATCAAGTTCACTATGATAAAAGTCATGCAGGGATGCGATTAAAGGTTGTCGTAATGTAATACGCACTACGGAATCCTGATAAGCATACAAAGATTCATAATAGTCTAATGCTTTGTCTGCATATCCCAACACTTTATATACTTGATAACTTTTTTGCCATAACATAGTAGTATCTTGTGCCGTTCGCGCTAACTTCCATGCCCGCGCCATAGCATTTTCGGCTGCAGCCTTATCATTCTTCTTTACATTATGAAGGGCAATAATTCCATAAGCTGTCGCATTTCTTGCAACTGCTTCTAAAGGATAATTATCGAGAAGTGTTTCTAATGCTTCTGTGTTTTCCGTGGCATCATATAAGCGTAATAACGAATTCAATGTCCTATACATGATGTAGCTGTCATTATTCGCTTCACTCCACGTCAGGACTTCATTGTACAGAGAATCAGCCAAGGAGAAATTATGCATATTAAAATGACATCTTCCGATATCTTGCTTGGCAAAATTCATTAAACGTTCTTTCCTTGATAATTCATAGTATCGGTACGCTTTTTCCATGTAGCCGAGTGCTTGTGGATGGTCGTATACGCTACTGTAAAGCGATCCTATATGTGAATATAGTAGGCCTACTGGGTAGGGAGCATCTACATTAGGAACAAAGTCAAGCGCACGAGTATAATAAAGCAGTGCTTTGTGGTGAGAATTGCTCCTTTGATATACCAACCCATGATAATAGAATGCCTGTAGGCGACGTAGTGGCTGGCCTTTACGTTGATAGTAATCAGTAGCTACACTAATGAGCGAATCGTTAGTGACATCAACATAGCTCTTGTCCTGTGCCTGCACGGTAAGCAACGCATACAGCGCACGACGCTCGCCCCAGCGCGGCATGTCGGTAGCGGTTAGCACTGCCAGCACCGAATCCGGCGCATCGTTCATGCCCCCCTCCAGCCGCTCCAGTTCGTGCATGGAAAGGCGACCGCCACACCCCATGCAAAGGGTGGCGAGAAGGAGGGTGTATATTATGGTGCGGAGCTTCATAATGTGTACTACTTTTGTTTATGCCGCAAAAGTAGTAAAAAACGAGCAAAAAACATGAAACTTGTTTCAATACATTACAGCGAGTGAAGAGCACTTTCAAGGTTTACCTCAAAAGTAGGGATTATTCGCGACACAGCAAAAAGAAAGGCCACTACATCACATACGTGCTGAAGGAGTGTGCGGGCAGCACCATGTTGAGGTAGCGGCGGCCTATCTTGACATTGACCACGCACTCCTCGGCGGTGGAGTTGCGAGCTTGACGGGGCAACTTCAATGTGTAGTGTCTACGGTTGAGGTCTTATATATGATCTCCTTTTCGGGATCGAAGGGGCGTCCGTTAACGGTGACATTCTCGAAGGTGATGTCCTCAACCCTGCGATAGGCATCGTAGTGGGTGATGTCGCTGGGGATGAGGCGCGACTCGTCGCCCGTGAAGTGGATATTCTTGAAGCTCACATCGCGGATGCTGTTACCGGGAGCGCGGTTGTACTTCTCGCTGAAGAGCACACGGAGACTGAACAGTGCGCCGCGCTCAATATCCTCGATGCGGATGTTCTCGAAATGGATGTCGCGGAGATGGTTCTTGTCGCCACAGCGCACCGAGAATATGCCGTCGCCATCTTCGTTGAGCACGTCGCAATCGGTGACCACCACATCGCTCAGCACCTCGCCACGGCGGCTACGGTCATCGCCATGGCAGCCGAAGTTGAAGGGGTGAGCCACATCGGCCCATAGCTTGGCACGGTTGATGCGTATGTGGTGCGAACCGCCCCAGTACCACCAACGGTGGTTGTAGAGGGCTATGCAGTCGTCGGAGTTGCGCAGGAAGATATTGTCAATGGTGACGTCGCGGCAACACATGAGGTCGATGCCGTCGCTCCACCCATGGCGCGAGAAGGACTTGATGTTGCGCACGGTGATGTCGCTGCTCTCGCCGCCAAACACGGTGTAGTGCTGGGGATTGACCATCGTGATGCCCTCCACGAGCACGTTCTTCGAGTAGGTAATCTCCACGCCGCGCAGGGGATTGGCGAGTATGCCGCGGCCGATGATGCGCACGTTCTTGGCGCGGTCTACACAGAGCTTGGCCCTCACAACAGCCCCCGGCGCCAGGTAGACGGTGGTATTGCTCGGTATCTTGATCTCGCCGCTGGGCAGGTCCTTGGGCTTGTGTATGCCGGGGCCGAAGTAGATGAGGCGGGCATCTTCGATGAAGACGTCGTGATTATTCTTACCCGTCCAGTTGATGCAGTGCCCCTCGGTGCCGGTGTAGACCTCCGTCTCGGGCAACTCGGGGAAGAGGTGCAGGTTATGCTTGCGGTCGCCCCCAAACTCGACGCTCAGGTACTCGGGGCTGTCGAGGGTGAACTCTATGGTGCGCTCATCGACCCTCCGTGGGGTGATGCCCAATACCGAGGGGCGCACTACGGCCTGCATGGTGCCTGCCGCGAGGGCATCGTCGCGCAGGTTGGTCACACGCACCCTCACCGGCTCGCCCATCTCCCACTGTGCCCACGAGGCCTTCTGCACACGGTGCATATCGACATCGCAGCGCAGCGTGGTCACGGACAGCCACTGCTCGCTGGCATCAGTCACTGCACAGATGCTCACACGGTAGTCGTGCATCACTTCGATACTATCCTTACCCGACGGATAGGTGTAGACCTTCACTTGCGACATTGCGGGCAGCGCCATCAGCGTCCATACGCCCAGCAGTATCATACTTCTTATACGTTGCTTCATATACATGGTGTTTATGGTTGTCATAGTGTTTTGTTGTTGCGATAGCGTGTATAGTTCTTGGCCATCTTCTTGTCGATGGGTGTAAAGCGCACCGTGGCCCCTCCCCGTGGCTGCAGGCCGAACTGCATAGTCTGCCCTGCCTGCACCACATACTCGGCGCAGCGCACCTTGGTAGGGGTAGCCTGTGTGGGGTCGTCGGTATAGACCTGCGCCAAGTATTGTGTGCCGCTGCTAAGGAAATCGAGCGGCAGTGTCTGCATCGAGCCCTCATTGCCTGTCATCAATGCCGCATACCACGCATCGCCTTGGCGGCGTGCCATCACGATATGGTCGCCCGGGTAGCCGCTGATGACGCGGGTGTCATCGAAGGTGGTGGGCAGCTGTTCAAACCAGCGCAACTCGGGCACCAGGGCACAGCGCTCAGGCGTGTCGTACCAAAAGATAGTCTGCAGGGGGCTAAACATGATGAGCGAAGCGGCCAACTGATGGGTATGCGTATTGCGCAGGCGCTTGTCGAAGTAGCAGATGGTGTAGTCGGCCGCGCCATTGAGCATGCGGGTGAATGGGAGGGTGACGTTGTGTGTGGCGTCGGGCCACTCCTCATTGCCGCAGATGCCCTCCTGAGTGAGCAGGTTGGGATAGGTGCGACTGAATCCCGAGGGACGGAACTCATCATGTATGTTCATCATCAGGTGATTGTCGGCAGCCAGGCGCACCAGGTCGTGCAGCCAGGTGGCCCAGCGGTGACTGGCATACTGCACGAAGCCCGACTTCACGCCCACCACGCCCCACTCGCGCAGCAGGGGAAAGAGTTCGCGGGCCTGACGCATCAGCGCATGCTGGTTCACGTAGAGCCACACCCCTACCCCACGCTCCTTGCCGTAGGCGATGACACGCGGCAGGTCCAGCTTGTCGACCACTTGGGTGGCGTCGCCGTCGTGGCTGGTACAGGGCATGTACCATTGCCAATCAAACAGCATATAGGGTATCGCGTGATCGGCACAGAAGTCGATGACCTTGAACCCCGCCTCGGTGGATATGTTTGCCCGCATGATCTTGCCGGGGCGCACCCACTCAGCCGCATCGGGCACCTCACAGGTAGGGTTAAGGTTGAGAATGATGTCGTTATGTTCGATGAGCTTCCCTGGCGTGTCGGCCACCATCACCACCTTCCATGGAGCGGCGCAGTAGGTGACCACATCGACGGGGCTGTACATCACGCTGCGCAGCGTATTCGTGTCGGTGGGCGACACCTCGTACTTGGTGAGGCACCAGTCATCCACGTCGGCATCGGTGAGGGCCACCCAGAGTCCATTGGGGAGGTCGAGCGTCAGTGCCCGCTCCACAGGTTGGGTAAGCTCGGCCAAGGGGCCATGCGTGAAGGTTGCCTGTGCCCAGCGCTCGGCCCAGGCACGTGTACCTGCGGGGAAGCGATACTCGGTGAGGTCGTCCACCACCTTATGGAAGATGGCCTTCTTGTGTTCGGGAAGGAAGTAGCGGAAAGCGATGCCCTCATCGTAGGCACGTACCTCCACGTCGAGGCGATAGTCAGAGTCGTCGTGCCGTGAGAGGTGCAGCGTGGCGGTGCGGTAGTGGTCGCGTACGGTAGAACGCTCGCCGTAAGCATTGTGCCACAGAGTGTCAACCTCGGCGATAGAGCCCACTGAATCAATCACAAGCCTATGCATCCAGCTATCGGGCTGCTCCAGTGAGCGAAATCCCAAAGCCTTCTCCCACACCTCATTGTCCATCTCTAGTCCAGCACGTGCATCGGCGATGACCTCAGCACCCCGATAACCGATGCTGTAGCGTAGCTCACGCACATCGTCTGCCAACACCGTCTGGTAGAAACACACCTCGTGGCTGCCATCGGGCGAAGCCAGTCTCAACTCCTGTGCCCCCGTGGGAAGCACCATCAACATCATCAGCACCCATACGATGTGCCTGCAAGTAAGAAACAGTCTACTCATAATACCATCATTTTCTACAAAAGTAGACAAAATTTCCCAAATACATACCACATCGGCAACAAACACCAGTTCATCTCTATCGGTACATACCCCAAAAAGGCTGTGTGCATATACACAGCCATTTCACTCCACCTCCACGCAATCCATCTCTATCGTGGTGGAATATTCTTGGTTCAATGCGGTTTTTGTCGCATACTTTTTGTACAAACATTTTTTTTGCCTATATTCGCCATGCAAATAGGAACTGATGTACAAGAGACTACGTAGATATTGCCAAATAGCAGGTCGACGGACATGGATGATGGTCGTGGCTGTGATGGGCGTGCTGACAGTTGCTGCGCGTGAGATGAAGCATATACATGTGCAGAATGGACTTACGGGCGACAACGTACAGGAGGTGTTTACCGATAGCAAGGGGCTGACATGGGTGGGTACCAATGAGGGCGTATGCTGCTATAATGGTGCCGATGTGGTGTACTTCGAGCCCGACGAGGCCGGTGCGCAGCGTTCGGTAGCACACATCATCGAGATGCCTGACGGGAATATCATGCTGGGGACACGTGGCGGACTGTGCCGCATAGACATGCAGGAGCAATGCTACACCATGGTGGCTGCAGACATGGGTATCATCAATGCTCTGTGTCTGGTGAACGACACGTTGGTAATAGGAAGCCGTAGTGGGCTGTGGGTATACCACAACGATGAGCGTATGGAGAATATCGCGTTGGAGGGCACCGTGGTGTCGCGCGAGAATGCCATCAATGCCATGGTGACCGATGGGGCCAATGGGGTATGGATATGTACCAACCAGCGGCTTATGCACGTGACCTTCCCCGAGCGCAAAATAAGGAAATATGACATCGCCCCCGACCTGCTCAACGGCAACATACGCACACTGTGTCGCATAGGACAAACGCTGTATATAGGGCCACACACAGGAGCACTCTTCAGCTTCGACTGCACGGAAGAGGTCTTTGCGCCCTGTACCGACTTTGCGCTGGAAAATATCGTGAGCCTTAGCACCGATGGCAGCTCTCTCTACATAGGCACCAACGGCAATGGAGCCTATCGGGTCGATACCAAGCAGCACCTGATAGCCGAGCATTGGCATACGGCAGCGGAGGAGCTGAAGCTGCCCGACAACACAGTAAACCACTTCTCTCATGACTCCCGCCTGGGTATCAACTGGTGGGGAATCTACCCGAGCGGCCTGATGCATGAACTGCACGAACGCCCTGCATTCGACACCTACCGCTACGGCGCGTTCAACTCGAGCAAGCATGCCATACGATGCTTCTGCATCCATGGCTGCGAGCGCCTCATAGGAACCTCCGACGGCATGTGGTACATCAATGAGGAGAGCGGAGAGACAAAGTTTCTCGACCGCAAACTCTTCGGCGACAGCAACATCAACGACATCATCTACTTCGGAGGGAGATACCTTATCGCCACAAAAGGAATCATGATTTATGAGCCGCAAACAAATACGCTGGAACCACTCTCTGCGAACGAAATGGTGAGCCACGGTATATTCAACAACTTCTGCATCGTGAAGCAGGGCGATGAACTGCTCAGCAGTAGCGACCTCGGACTGGTACTGATAGACGCTATGCTACAGGTGAAGCAGGTGTTCACCCCCTTCAACTCCAGGCTGCCCGAGACATACCCCGTAGCCATCTTCTCGGACGGAGAGGGAAAGACATGGATAGGCACCACATCGCAGCTGTGCATATATAATGAACAAACAGGACAGATACAAGCCGACAATTTCCCTACCCCCTTCTTTGACAAAGCTCTATCGCTGCACTTCACCAAAGCTGCCGATGGCGACGTGATTGCCTATACGGAAAAGGACATCTACAAATGCAAGGTAGACCTCAGCAACTACCAGCACTACGACATGGCAGAACGCGCAGGCACTATCGTGACGACGGTGATTCCTCACCAAGAGGGTTACTGGCTTGGTACCAATATGGGGCTGCAGTGGTGTAATGCAGAATTTGTCCCTGTGGCACGCTTCGACAAGAGTGATGGTCTACACCACCTCAAGGTGACAGGCCGAGAATATGCCCACGAGCCCGACGGCACACTATGGATAGCCCTGGAGAAGGGTATAACACGACTTGCTCCCAAGCAGCAAGCACAGCTGATGCAACCGAAGGAGGGACAGGTTATCATACGACAAATCAGGGTGAGCGGGCATGAGTTGGACGAGACAACCCCGATAGACCTCGTGAGAAACGGCAACAAGATACGCATCAAGTGGAACTTCGGGGCCGAAGCCCTCACCATAGAGCCTATGTTGCTCGACTATGCCGAACAGCGTGGCCGACATTACGAGTGGAAGATTGGGCATAAAGAGTATCAGAGTACAAAGGGAAAAGCAGCTTTCAGCATCGAGTCGCTGCGTCCCGGGCGCCACACCCTACAGATACGTCTGCTCGGACATGAGGAGACCGCCTCAGAGTATACGCTCATGGTGCTCCCCTCGGGAACATTCTGGCTCGAGATAGCTCTGCTAGTGGCCATCATCTGCATTGGAATCATGTCATACAAGTACCGATGCCGCAAAGAACAACTGAGCAAGCTACTCCGTCAGAAGCATCAGCTGGAGCTGCGCATCGCAGCCGAGCAAGCCGTAGAGGCACACAAGCAAGAGGAGTACCGCCGCCTCACCGAACAGGAGGAGGAGCGACGCCAAGCACAGCAGGAGCGCACACAGCGCAGCAGCGAGGTATACCGCGTACTGGCACAACAGGTAAAGGAATATCTGACCGAGTCGAAAGCCTACCGTAACCCCACGCTCAAGGTAGTCGACGTGGCCACAGCTGTAGGTACATCGACCACCAACATATCGGAGATGTGTAACAGGTATTTGGAGATATCCTTCTTCACGCTCATCAATGGATACCGATTCGACGAGTTCAAGCGTGTCGTACGCGATGAACAGTATGCCAACTATACCATCACCGCACTGGCCGAGATGTGCGGTTTCAAGAAATCATCCTTCTTCAACGCCTTCAAGGAGCATGAGGGATGTACCCCCGCAGCATGGATGAAGCGCGAGGGCATCAAGAGAGAGTGAGTAAAATTGTGAGTTATAAATGTTGCAGATTTAAGACTACTTGCGGAGTATAACCCGCTATTTCAGCAATACCTTCTCTACCGACACACTGCCATCGCTCCAAATGCGGCGACATATCACGATGCCGCTCTGCGGAGCCTCCAGGCGTATGCCTCCGAGCGAGTAGTACTGCAGAGAGAGAGGTAGAGCGGTAGGAGCCGACAGGCCAAGCGACAGGTCATCGGCAGCAATCAATTCAAAAGGATAGTCGACAGGAGTTGGTGCACCGGCATAGTTGATGCTACCGTCAGCACCTACTGTCCAACATATATCCCCTGTGGTCGCGGTATTCTCGAAAGAGAGATAGTGCGTGTCCTTAGCCCCCTTGATGCGAAAGGGACGCAGTGTGGTGACTTTCATCTGGCCTTCCTTATTGAGATAAAGACCATCGAGCTGGCTGATGAGGTTGTAGCGCATACTCTTCTGCTCTACTTTCCACACCTGACTGCGATGTACCTCCGTGGTGTCGGCATTGGCATCGAGCGGAGCAAGAAAAGGCGAGGCACCCTCCTCGCCCGAATTGGTAAGATAATGCCCCGTGTAGTGGTTGCGGATGAGGTAGAGGCCATCGCCATACTCACGATACACGCGGTTTCCCTCGTTCACATACACATAGAAGGGACACGTAGTGGTAGCACCATCGAGAGTGAAGCTAACGCTATGCTGCGAAGAGGTATTCACCGCATCGATGGTGTAGTGCTGCGATGTAGCGCCATCGTCCCACAGCCAGGTGCCATAGCTAAGAATCTCCGGCACGGCAGGCCGCAACACCACACGGTCGCCCTCTTCGGCAACGACGACCCGCGTGTCAGCATGGGTGGTGCCATTGAGCTGCACCTCAGGACGTATGTGCTGCACACGTAGCTTGAAGGTGACTGCCGACTTGCGTCCACCCTGATTGGTAAACACGACAGTGATGTCGCGATCAGAGGTGATAGCGGGAATGGTCATCGCAGAACCCTTCTGTCCGTTTTCCCAAGCATATGTGCCCCAGCCTCCCTTGTCGCTTACGGAAAGTGTCACACTGCTGCCGTAGAAGACGGTAGCCTCTGTGGTGCGGATTGTGGTGCCATCAATGGTGATGGAGGGGGCAAGTGAAGTAGCTTCACAATCACCTGCCACGGCAATGGTGAACACCTGCTCGCTCTTGATTCCGCGGGCATTGGTGTAGGTGGCACGGTAGACGCGGCTCTCATTGGCCGTGAAGGTTATGTCCTTGGTGGTGGCACCCGTGTTCCACTGCCACAGCCCAGTATCCTCTTCCCCTGCAGGGAGCTGAGGTGCAAGTGTCACCTCTGCACCGGGCGCAATAGCTGTGGTGGGCCCTATGGCGTAGCTCTGCTTGGTAGCGCCCAACTCATTGTGGGCGATGGTAGTGCCATTATAGATAATCTGTGGAGTGAGCAGTGTAGGTACCTTGTCGGGTGTGGCCTTGCCATCCTGTGTAGAGGTGAGTACAGTGTAGCCCAAATGGTCGTAGCCTCCACTGGTAGAGCCTACACCACCACCATCGATGCCCATCTGCTGCAAGGCTCGCGAGGCATACTGCATCTCCACGCCTTTGATACCTTCGTAGTGTCCGATGATACGTCCCCACACGGGACGCATGTGTCCACGGCCGCTGGCAGAGATAGTGGAGTGTACGGTGGCCAAATGCCATGCTGTACGACAACCTGCATAGCGATAGGTAGTCCAAGGCAAGTCATCGACATTGCAATTATTATATGCCGCCACATATTCTATACCGGCTGCCAAGCGATTGTCCATATAGGAGTAGAGGTCATCGCCTTGGTTCCATGCCATCTGACAGATGTCGGCAGCCAATCCCATCGCCATATATGAGTGCCCTTGGTCGCGGCCGCTCTCTTGCATCTGGCCAAGCTTACCGTAGGGACCTCGTTCATCATCATAGACAATGGGAACCAGATTGCCCAAGAACTCATTCAGGCCATCATTGCTGATTACCGAACCGCGATTGTCCGTAAAGGTACCTACATGGTCATACTTGTAGAACGACAGGCCCTGATTATAGATATACACATCGTCGCAGAGGATTCCTATGGTCATCAGTGCCATTACATTGCATAGTCCCCAGTTGCTCCAATAGTGGCCGGGGCGTTCGCCTCCCTGTCCTCCAATATTCTCCCACGTA
Source organism: uncultured Bacteroidales bacterium (assembly GCA_947367415.1). Lineage (GTDB taxonomy): Bacteria > Bacteroidota > Bacteroidia > Bacteroidales > Bacteroidaceae > UBA1189. The sequence goes on along the minus strand of CANBEE010000010.1, from coordinate 6,850 downwards.
TTGTTGCGGCGGCGCATGAAGTCTATGCAGGAGGGGTACCACACCTCGAGCATCCATCGGCGGAAGGTCTCAAAGTCCTCGCGTTTCCATCCCTCGTAGTCGCGCATGAGTTCGGCAGCTTGGGCAAACTGGTATCCGTAGAGTCCGGCAGCCAAGGCAAAGTTGCTGTCGCCGCCAATGCCCTTCGTGGTGCGTGCCCACTGCATAAGCACCGCTACGGCATGCTTGGCATGTGCCTCGCTACCGTCAATCTTCCAGCGCAAAGCGTTCTGGTAGGCTATGGTGGCACCACGGGCCGCATTCATATAGTTCTCTCCTACTCCACCCCCTCGCACGATAGTCTCCACGGGGTAGGTAGCCGCCGAAGACTGCGAGTAGGCAGCCTCCTTGAGCACGTTGTAGGCCGCCACAACCTCAGGGTTGCCCTCGGCAATCTGACGACGTATGCGCTCAAAGTCGGCATCGGTATGCAGTCCGCCCGGATGGCGGAAGCCACGGTCGGTATCGTAGCCCTCGACGATGCCCTCGACATCGAACACGAAGCCACGCGTAGCCTCAAGGCGGGACTTGGCAGCAGCCAGCGCCTTTTGGTACTCATCAATGATTGTCTGCGACAGACGTCCGTCGGCACAGGCTGCAGTGGCTATACGCAAGGCATCGCGGTACTCCTCCACCGCCAAGGCAGGATAATCGGTCAGGGTAAGCCCCGCCAGGTACTCCTCGGCCTTGGCTACAGCCTCGCTCAGAGCAGTGAGGTCGCCCGGCTGACCATAGCGCCAAGCATCCTCAAGTTCCTCGGTGCGTGCAGCGAGGAGTGCTATGTCATCGGCACCGAGCACACAGCTGTAGAGGCGTATGTCGGCCACATGGGTATTCTTCAGGTAGTTGTCGCCCGAGAAGGGAGGCCGACCTATCCAAGCGTAGTTGACCGCCTCGGTGAAGTTCGTGGTGTTGACCGGCATAGCAGTACTGCTTCCTGCCAACGTGCCATTGAGATAGAGGCGCCCGGTGCGTCCGCTCTGGGTGTAGAGCACGTGTATCCACTCATCCTTGGCCGACTCGCCGCCCACCTCGATACCGGTCTCGTTGTTGTAGCCTCCGGTCGAGTTGGCAAAGCGCTGTGCATTGAGGCGATAGGCCGAGTACTTGCCCGACGTGGCGCTATTGGCCACCGTGGTGGAGAAGGCCCAAAGGAAGTGTCCGTTGCCCGAGAGCGAGGTCGCCTTGTTCACCCGGTAATACATCGATATGGTGTAGGCATCCTGCGTACGGAAGAGCTCGCCAGCCTTGGCTGTCATATCGAGGAATCCGCCCGCGCTGCCGGTATGCAGCACGCTCCATTCGCCCACCGTCTCCACGGAGGCACCATTGCGCAGCGTGGCATTGATACCCGAGCCCGAGGCATCGGGCACTGTGGTGCCCTCGGCACCGACAAAGTCGTAGTGGAGTACCAGCTTATCGGTTGTCTGCGCCATAGCAGGCATCAGCATGGATGAACACAGCACGCCCAGCATGAGGCTGCGCGAAAGGTTGGTCAGGATGCTACGTATCATAATCAATCAGTTTTTTGTGTGTCCTTAGTATAGATTCTGTAAGAAGAAAGGCATACCTCCTCGGGACGGAGATACGCCTTTCATAAAAAAACAATCAAATCACCTTAAATACATCTTGTCAATCAATACTCGTCCGTCGTCAAGAGTACGCTTGCGGATGGTGATACCCTGAGGCATCATCGTGCGCACACCGCTCAGGGTGTAGTACTCGGTGGCAACGACAACAGAGGTGGCCGCCACATCCTCGATAGCCGTATCTTCGGTGCTCTCGAGACAGAAGATATAGGCCGGTGTGGCCGAGGTATTCATCTTGTCGTAGGGCGACTTCCATGTGTATGCACCTGCCCAGTAGAGGCCATCGCTACGCATGATGCAGCAATCCTCATCGGCGAGGTCATACTTATATATAGTAAAGGTATGCACAGCTGTGGTGTCCTCGCCTGGCAATACGTAGCCGTCGAGCGTCATGTAGCCATCCTCAGAGGTGATGACAGTGGCCGAGGTGCCATAGGGCTGGGCAAGGGTGAACTCCTGCTTGTATACAGAGAGGTCAACACTGTTCTTCTCGGCATCGGCAATGATGGCGGCCGAGTCGGCAACGGCAGCGTAGAAGTGGTCGCCAGCAGAGTTCTTCTGAGTGATGTACTTCACCGTGCCATCGAGGCGAATCTTATACTTACCGCTGATGACTACCTCGAAGGGAATGCGCGATGCGATGAGCTGGTCGGCCAGCGACTTCACGTCGATTGCCCACTTGTCGTATACGGGCTGTGTGCTGCTGGCAGCGGCGATGAGCGCCTTGGCCTCGGCAACGTAGTCGCCCAGTGTAGTGTAGACAGCCACCGAGTACTGTCCGCCGTCGACACCCACACTGTCCTTATACACATTCATCACACTGTCGGCATAGGCAACAGCCTCGATCAGGCCACTAGGGTCGCCAGTGCCATAGGGGTCGTAGAGGTCAGCACCGATAGCCTTGATGGCGCCGATGGTGAAGAGCGAGTCCTCATTGGCACGTGAGCAAACGACCAGGCGTGTCACCTGAGTGCCGGCACTACTGTTGCGGTTCGTCGTGTAGCAGTCCTCCTCGAAGGTGATGCGGTCGCCAGCCTGCAGGTTGGCAAAGAAGTTCAGGTCGATGGGAGCCTTGCCACCCTCACCGTCATTGGCCACGCTACCATACTCCTTGGCAAAGATAAACTCCTCCTTGGTCACCGATGTCTTGCCGGCCTGCAAGAAACGGCTGCGTATCCACAAGGGGTTCTCTACCTTAGGATTGGGGTTGGGGCGGTAGCAGGCGAACTCAAACTTGTACACGCCATCCGCCGGAGCTACAAACACGTAGGCAGGGCTATGCGCCGTGGTGGGATGTATGTTACCGTTGTCAGAGATGTAGAGCCAGTCGCCCGTACCCTTATACCATGCAGGGATGGTGTCGCTGCCAAACTTGCTGCTGTAGTCGTGGTTGGCAAAGAGGTTATACACACCAGCTGCCACATCATACCAGCAGAACTCCCAGGGGTTACCCGTATTGTCGGCCATGGCAAAGTCGTCCACGGTGGTGATACCAGTAGTGTTGTCGGTAGCGATAAGCACATAGTTGCCCTCGCAAGCGTAGTCGATGACCACCTCCGAGAGCTGCAGCACACGCCACGCCTCCTCCAGCATAGCGAGGTAGCTGTGGTAGTTCATGCTCAAGATAAGGCCGTTCTCGAAGGCAGCGGCAAGCTCATCATATACAGCCATGAAGTTGTTATACTCCTTCTCGCCATAGTCACCCATACTGGTACCAATGGTCATGTCGAAGGTCTGCTCCCAGTACGAGTCGGCAAGGTTCATCAGCTCCTCCACACCGCTCACGTCGTAGGGGTCTACATAGTTCGTTGCAGCCGTTGCGGCAGCCTCGTCCACCTTCTCCACGTTCAGTGCGCGGAAGAATGTGCGGCTCCACCATCCGTGGCCCCAGTCGCCACCCACGCCCTTCATCTTGGCCGTGTTGACCTCGAAGGATACTTTGTCGCCAGCCTTGGCAGCGAACGCCATCTCAAAGTCCACCGGCTCCTGAGCCACAAACTTCTGTGCTGCGCCACCAGCAAGGCTACCGCTGGTGCCGTCATACTCGGGCAGCAAGCCACGGTTGGCACCATAGTTGAAGGCCAGCCCCATCGATGAAGCTGCAGAGAGCACATTCTGGTCGGCACTCTGTGCATAGCGGTAGCGCGGCACGATGTCGAGCGTCTCGGTCCATGCATCGCCATCCTCACGGATAACCGTACCGTTCACCTTATAGTAGCCATCCTCGGGCACCGTGAAGGTGATGACCGATGTGTAGTAGTCATTACCCATCACTTCGTAGCCGAAGCCCTCGCGAGGATCCTGCACCACGTAGATGAAGCGCTCCACACTGTTGTTGCGCACATCGGTGCTGAAGGTGAGGTCGCACCATCCCCAACGCACATTGCTCGCCCAAGTGTTCTCGCCGGCAGCCTCCACACCCTCAATCTCGGTGATGAGCTGGCCAGCCACACGCTCGGGCTGATAGATGTCAAGATAGTTACATGCACACGAATCGGTATACATCGTCAACAGGCTATACACACCCGTCTCATACGTATACTTCTCAAAACTCCACTGGCCATCGCCACCCTTGGCGAAAGTCTCAGCACTCATCTCTGTGAGCTTATAGCTCTGCGCCGATGCGGCAACCACCGCCAACAGCGCCACTGCAAATACCGACAGCTGCTTCTTCATACTATTATTGCTTTTATAGTTAATGGTCGTCCTTGTCTGTAGGGTGCGGAATAATCAAAAACCACACTACCACGATACAAAGATAATGCAAAAGCTCCAAGCCACAAAAGAAAAATCGCCCGACACACTTCAAGAGAATCACAATGGACGCAACCCGACTCACAGGCGTATCTATCAACACCTTACCAACCTTTTCAAGCATTCCACGAGAATCGTGTGGAATGCGCATTCCGCATTTTCATTGCACTTACAGCACCTGTAAGAATAATGTAAGTATATTGTAAGCGCAATTTCTTGCCCCGTTTCAGGATTCCCCGTTCCTTTGCATCGACAAACCGCAAAATGTATAGCTTATGAAACAAACAGCTTTATTTTTCGCTCTTGGCCTAATGGCAAGTGTGGTGGGCGTAAATGCCCAAGTAATTGATGACAACGCCGATGTCGTGGTAATGTCAGTTGAGGAACAACCAAAGGGTGCGGAAATACTTGAAGTATTCGAACCGGAACCCGATGAAAACGGAGTGTTCTATTCCGTGGAGACCCAGCCCGAGTTTCCGGGCGGTATGGCAGAACTGATGAAGTATCTTCAAAAGAATACCCGCTACCCGAAGGTATGCAAGGAGCAGGGTTTGCAGGGTCGTGTCATCGTGCAGTTTGTGGTCAACACAGACAGTACGATTAGCGATGTTAAGGTGGTGAAGCCCGTAAATCCGCACTTTGATGAGGAGGCGCTGCGCGTGGTCAAGGCCATGCCCAAATGGAAGCCGGGCACTCAGCGTGGAAAGCCTGTGCGTGTACGATTTACCCTGCCCGTCACCTTCCGCCTGCCTGAGGATACGGTGAAGGTGGATGCCGTATCGGCTGACAAGCAATAGTATATAGGAGATGAGGAGTTCAATGGAGATAAATGGAGATAAATGGAGATAAATGCCAAATGTCATTACGCGCGAAAAAAGCTAATGTCCTTTATCTCCCAAGGAACGGAGCGCTATCTCCCTCTAACTATTCTAACTCCTCAAGAGAAACATCTCCCTTTAAGTACATTTAACTCCTAAAAGTTGAACTTGCAAAACTGAAATAATATTATGTACGGACAAAGTGTATATATCGTCTCTTGCCGCGGCCAACCTCTGTCTGCGGCCACAACCGAAGCTGCGGCTCACGTTGCATGGGAGGTTTTATAATTATTCGGATGCTTGGATGGCAGTTGCCATCGCCTCCACGGCTTCTGATGGTTTGGCATGGTGGATACTTACTTCGGTAGGTATCCACTTTTTTATAGTACCTCTTTGTCAGGAATTATCTCACGGAGCAAAGCATCACGTGTGTGGCCTGAATATACATCTATGTTGGCGCAATGCGAGAGATAGGGCCACATGTATAGAGCCATGAACTGCTGTATCTCGGCATCTCCTAAGCGAAAGGCAATGGGCACGGCAAACTCATCCATCCAGGGCTTCAGGTGTATGTGGCTGGGTATATATGCGTAGTTTGCCTTTTCGGTAGGATCAATCAGCATACGCATATCCTCCATATAGGGTACTGTGTGAGTGGTATCGGCATACTGGTATAGTCGCTGCAGGAAGGGGTGCTGTGCTTTTGCCAGATGTTCGTGCAGATAGCTGTGTCTATCAGTGCGCAAAGGCAAGGTGCGGAAGAGGGCAAACTGGGCAAAGATGGAGCGGATGCCACGATCCAACAGCTCCTCTTGCGGCTCCCAACGATGAGCGTCAATGTAATAGTCGAACAGACTGCCTGCGTAGAGTGATTGGTTGATTTCGAGCAGTTCCTTTTGGTCGACTTTCAATATATAGGCAGCGTAGTATCGCTTGTAGTGGTGCCAAAAGGTGTCGAGTGCCAATGAGTCACCGTAGTTGTCGTAGAGGGTAGACTTTACAAAGGTGAGCATGTGCTCAGTGTCTTCGGCCACCTGTCGCTTGCTTGAAGTTGTACATGCTGCAATGAGCAATACAGTGAGTAGGGGGAGTATGTATCTTGATGTCTTCATATCCGTGTTCTCTTTTATGGGTTAAAGGTTGGGTTGGCTAACTCCTCTTACGACGATGCTGTCGGGTGCTTCTTCTTTGGGTATGCCACAATAGACATCTATGTTGGCACAATGGCAAAGGTAGGGCCAAAAGCGGAAGGTGAGCCATAGCTGCACCTCTTTATCGTTATGACGGAATGAGCTGTCAAGCCAGTCATGATCTATCCAAAAGTTGTTGACATGGTAACTGGCAAATGTATGTGTCCGAATAGTATGCTCATATACTCTTACGAAATAGGGTTCTTTGGATTTCGCAATTACTCTCTGCAGATAGCTGTTAGGAGTATCAGGATAGACGCTCATTCCACGCAACCCTGGGGAGTAGTGCACCCAACGCAGGTCCCATTGGGGATTCATCGAATGGATTCTTGACTTGCGCGCATCGTATCCACCTAAGAAGTAGTTACACCACGTGCGCTCATAAATCTCAGTGAATAGTGCCTTGATTTTATCGCGGTCGACATGAAAGATATAGTTCTCGTCATAGGCATGGTAGGCA
>CANBEE010000009.1 GCA_947367415.1 uncultured Bacteroidales bacterium | reverse complement strand
TAGACCCTAAGGCATTCGTGAGTGTAGCCAATGTATCTGGCGTCTTCGGTTCTGGCTTCGACCCCATCACAGTCAAACCCTAGATCACTGCTCATTACTCACTACTCACTACTCACTACTCACTACTCACTACTCACTACTACCCCTAACCCCCACACCTAACACAGAAAAATACACAAATATTTGCGTAATTCAAAAAAAAGTATTACTTTTGCAAACACATCGGAAAATATAATAAATAAAAATATATCTTATGGAAATCAAAAAATCTGAAAAAGCCAATTTGGAGAACAGAAAACTTACTTGGGTTTTGCTCGGTTTGATTTTTGCTTTGGCTGCTCATTTCGTTGCTTTCGAGTGGACGCAGTACGAGAAAGAGGGAGAGACTGGTGATATCGTTGACGCAGGCGATATTGTGTTGGAAGAGGAAATTATTCCTATCACCATGCCAGAGAAGAAAACCGTACCTCCTCCTCCCCAAGCTGTATCACAGGCTGAGGTGCTCAATATCGTAGAGGACGATGCCGAGATTGAGGAAACAACTATCGTTTCTGCTGAGGACCAGGCTGAGTTTGTTGAAATCACTGACGATGTGCCCATTGTGGTAGAGGAACCTGAGAAGGAAGAGGAAATCTTCCAGGTGGTAGAGAACCAGCCCGAGTTCCCCGGTGGTATGGCTGAGTTGATGAAATATCTGCAGAAGAACATCAAGTATCCTTCTATCTGTCAGGAGCAGGGTATCCAGGGTCGTGTTATCGTACAGTTCGTGGTGAATCCCGATAGTACGATTTCCGATGCGCAGGTCATCAAACCCGTCAATCCGCATTTCGACAAGGAGGCGCTGCGTGTAGTTAATGCAATGCCTAAGTGGATTCCTGGCAAGCTGCGTGGAAAGCCAGTACGTGTGCGATTTACTATGCCCATAACGTTCCGCTTAGAGGAACCGAAGAAGGTGGAGGCCGCGAACGGAGTGTCGAATACCAATAATAAGTAGTATATGAAGAGATGGAGTGTTTATGTAATTTGCTGTCGGGGCCAACCAATGCCTCGGGCAGCGCAGAGGCCGACGATGGAGTTTTAGAAGCTGTCTTGGATTTTATCGCAGATATGTTCAAGGATATGCTTTTCGATTTATTTGAAATCCTTTTTGGCATCTTTTCTCTCTCGATTCTTGCAAATAGACCACTATTTGCTGCGCCCCGAGAGAAAAAACCTACACAAAAAGTTCTCTCAACTAAAGCCGAAATAAAATCCAAACAGCTTCTTATAGTTTTCCGATGTGTATGATGGCAGTTGCCATCGCTCCATCAGGTCCTTCGGCTGTATATGGATGCTTGCTACGGCAGGCATCCTTCTTTTTATGATTTGAAATTTGGAAATCAGCCCATTGTTTTGTGTATTTGCGGTAAACTGCGAATATACTTGCACTCGCTGTGAAAAACAATCGAGTAAACTTGATGTTTTTCGCTCGTTTATTCGTATATTTGTACACAGCAAAATCATTTGCCGATGCGCATAAGTAGCGCGGTCGAAGCACATCGGTAGCGCGGATGATGAGCATCAACAACGCTACCGATGGGCATCGTCAGCAAAAAGAGACAAGCAGAAAACTGAAAAAGAACCTATAAAAGAAGGAAATTGACTATGGCAACACGAAAATTAGTACGTAAAGAGGCGGGCACCATCGCCTACACACTCAGAGAAATCAAGGACTTCAGCGGCGAGGCCAATGCCGACAATCCCGCTGTAGCAGTCAGCGTAGTGGGCGGACGCACGGTGACAGCCGATGAGCTGGCACGTGAGATTGCCGCCTCGTGCACCATCAAGGAGGCCGATGTGGCAGGCGTACTCAAGGCACTGAGCCTGCGCGTGCAGCGTACCCTGCTCAGCGGCAATCGCGTGGAGCTGGGCGAGATAGGTACACTCTCCATCACGCTCACCTGCGGCAACAAGCACCGTGCCGACAATGTGAAGGCTCGCGACATCAAGGTGAGCCGCATCGCCTTTGCGCCCTCCAAGGCACTGAGCCATGCCATGCGTGGTGCCACGATGACATACGCTGGCGATGCCCACACCAAAGTGTTCTCCGCTGCCGAGGTGGAAGAGCGCCTCACGACTCACTTTGCCACGCACGACACGCTCTATCGCTCCGAAATGGAGAGCATCTGCGAGTGCACACGCTATCGTGCCGTGCAGTTCCTCGAGACGTTCGTGAAGGAGGGAAAGCTACGCAAGGCAGGCCGCCAGAACGGGCGCTACTACATCCCGGTAGAGGGGTGCTTCGGCAAGTGAAATGAGGCAATGGTAGCTCTACGCTCACTTAACCGCAATCTTTTTTCCATCCTTGATATAGATGCCGCGAGCGGGAGTTGCGGTCTTTCGTCCTTGCAAGTCGTAATATGCTTCAGACTGCTCCTCTTTTTCAACTTTCTTGATGTTGGCAAATGCAGCCAAAGGGATATACCCACTCTCTTCTACAATAGCTTGCCCCTCTTCCGAGGTGATGTACTCAAAAAGCTTATAGGCCATTGACGACTTGTCTATATCTGAACGCACGGCAGCATATACATCGGAGACGTAGGGATAAGTATTGTTGCGCACATTCTCTTTGGTCATATCAATGCCGTTAACACCGATGGCCTTGGTGGAATCGTTATCTACGATGACGCTGTAATAATAGAACGGAGAATAAGCAATACCACTTTCATCGGCCTCCAATTGATAGTAAGGGGACATCATCACTGTTCCGATTTGCAGCTCGGGGAACTCTTTGATGGTGAGCCCTGCCATTACCATCGTCTCGAACTTCTCTTGACTGCCCGAATTGCGGTTGCGCACGTAAGGAGTAATTGCCATGTCAGGACCACCGACTTCACTCCAATGCGTGATGTCTCCAGTATAGATTCCTTGAATCTGTGCAATAGAAAGATTGTCGACCGTGTTTTCAGGATGCACCAAGAAGGCCAAAGCATCCTTGGCTATAGGCTTCTCTATCAGTTTTACGCCCTTTTCCTCGGCATACATCACCTCGTCGCGTGAGATGCTGCGGGCAGTAAATATCACTTCCACTTCGCCGTCTATGAGTTTGACAAAGGAGGGGTGCGTGTTGTTCCTTTGTAAACAATTAATTTCCAAATGCTGCCATTCTTCTTGTGGGCAAGTATACTTAGGCTCCACACTTTTAGGACCTGCATATTGTACAAACGGACTTCGTATCCATGTGTAATCAAACCCTAACAATTTACACATCAGAATAGTGCGCAGCGGTTCTGTGGAGTCAGAACCGTCAATGATTGGGAAGTTACTGATAGAAATACCGTCAATACCGTTAGGAGTTTGTACGATGTCGTCATTAGCATTGCACGAAAGGGCGAGTGCGCTTAGTAATGCCAGCACTAGTGTTTTGTAGTTTAGTTTCATAATGCTATTTGTTTTTATTATTCGACGGCAAATTTATAGTTTTGCTCCATACGTAGCAAGAAAAACATATTGCAAAAGTATTGCAAATGCATTGCAAGCCCACAAGAGCCCCTTATTTATAGATATGTATTAATGGATTGCAGCTACCTTCGTCTACAACCTTGCCATTTAGTTTGAAGTAGCGGTTTACGACTTTGGGGTATGCGTCCTTCTTCCTTTTTTTAATCTCCGAATTGATGCAGATAACGTCTGTCGTGCCGTCGGGCCACTCAATCGTGAGGGGCTCTTCCTTATAGTATCCTCCGCCATCAAGCTCGCCAAAGTAGAGCGCATAGGTGCCATCCTTGAGTTGCATGCAGATTAAGCCATGCATTATTCCTGGATAATCTCGTGTAGGGGAGAAATGTGAGCAATCGCATGTGGTGTCGGCTGCATACACTTCTCCGTTGAATGTAGCCTTGATACCGTCCAGGTTCTCGGGATCAAGTAGATTTACTCCCTCGGCATTCTGCACGGTCATGTAAATCTCTATTGGCAAGTAATCCACAAGCCAGAAGTCCCCTTCGTTTTCCTCTTCGATTACCTTGTTGCATGAGCTGAAGCCCACAGCCAGCACGGTGGCGAGCAGGGCGAATGTCAAGTGTTTTCTGTTCATAGCTGTATGTATTAATAATTGAAGTTGCGAAGGTCTATCGTATCCCGTGAATACCAGTTGGTCTCCTCGGTGCGCTGATATACGGTGCGCGAGAACATGGCACCGGCATCTATTGAGGAGCTCCAATAAACTCCGTTGAGTGTGATGAGGTATTCGTCGTTGACAAAGATTACTGCCTCCTTATTGTCCATGAATTGGAGCTTTTGCCTCACGCCATCAAAGCTGTATTTATAGAGGCGCATAGACTCATGGCCCATCGAACCACCCCATATAGTCAGCTCATCGCCTTCGAACAAGCGGATGTCCCTGCCGCCTCCTTCGCTATTTTCGAGAATGTCAACACTATATTCTCCGTTGTCTTTCTTTCCCATAATCACGTAGTAGGCATCATCCCATTCCTTGTAGCAGTCATACACGGCAATGCGTTTGTAGCAACGTCCGTTCAACAGTTCTTTGAACTCTGCTTCGGTGTACTTTTTGCTTTCAAGCTGGCTTTCCTTGATGTTGGTGCCGGGAACAATGTCGTATCTTACGGCTAAGCCGTCGTTGCTTAGGTCTTTCTCGCATGAGCTGAAGCCCACAGCCAGCGCGGTGGCGAGCAGTGCGAATGTCAAGTGTTTTCTGTTCATAGCTGTATGTGTTTATTATTAAATTTTCAGAGGGGATATTCAATCACCCTTTCATAAACCTCTCGTGAGAATGTTGCTCCCTTCTCTTTTGAGTGTTGTGCTTGCCATGGGGCTTCCCATTGCAGGATTATGTGCTCCTCGCTCAAATAGAGCAATTTGTTGGGAACACCTTCCCAATGAACCCATCCGAAAGGTCCTCCAGTAAAGGATTGGGATGTCTCGTCGAATTGGAAGTCATATAATTGAAAGGAAGGAAGGAGGCCTGTCGACCCATATAGTTGATTAGTAGTCTCTTCGTGATAGGGGTTAAGCACATAATACGTTTTATTCCCTTTCTTGTAACAGTCATATATGGCAATCAATTGGTATGGAAAGCCTTCGGTTATTCGGGTTATGTCATCGCATGTATACATTGTTGTGCCAAGCTGTGACTCCATAATGTCTGTCTCGGGAATCTTGTCGAAGGCCAAAGCCGTGACTTCTTCTTTTTCGCACGAACACAGCAGGGCAAGGCCTGCAAGGAGGATGAATGCTGTCTTTTTCATATTACTGTCTGTAATCATTTATTTCTGTAGGTTCTTTCAGTTCTCCAGGGTGGTGGATGAAAATAGTGCGCTCAAAGAATCGAACATTGTGTTGTGGAATCTCCAAGTCATCCAAGACATCAGCGTAATCCTCTGATAAGGGGGCTTCGAGTATGATACATGCTTCACTGACATACGCAACATTGCCCTTGACATATTGAGCACTCAGCAGTTGACTCGTTTCGTCAAAGGTATAATTGGCATAGTCCATCCCTGCCAATTCGCTACCACTACCGTCAATACCATAGTAGTATCGAGATGTATAGCCGTTGTGAAAAGCATAATAGTCGATAGTTCCTCCTATCATGTCTGCCCAGTAGTTATAATCCTCGCTTTTATCTGTGTCTACAGGCAAGTCGCGGGGGATATACTTCATCACGGTATCATCGCTGTCTTCGAGACACAGATATTTACCTTGCAGATGATACTTCTTGTCCTGAGTAATCGCCAAGAGTTCATCGTAAGTTATTGGTTCGAAGTCGAAAACCTCTTTTTCTTTGATTGCAGTATAAGGCACTAGAGGGAATGTTGCATAGATATCTCGAATGTCATGTATACGTTCAGGGTATAATAGATTTTCAGTTACCCGGGCAAACACAACCCTACTAAATTCCGAGTTTTCAGAATAATAGGGTTCGTTCGCTATCCCATTGGTCTCAAATATCAGGTAATTCTCGTCCACATAAATCAACTTGCTCGTTGTATTATCATTATAATCTATGTTTGGGAGATATACATCCTCAAGTTCCTGCTTTTCTTCATTAAAGGCATAGTCGCTTAGTATGAGGGTTATCATATCTGGACCATGATAAGACTTCATATAGTGTCTCGTAAACTCAATTTGTAACGTGTAAGGTCCCGAATACCAGTTGTCGACGGTCGCCTGCGAATAATAAACCTTCCCATTGTCCTCTATGCAAGGAAGAGTACCGATGTATTCGTATCTGACCCCATCTGTAGCATTTATGAAACCTTGCAAAGTAATCTTTTGCCCCAATTGATTCTCCTTGATAGTGGTCCCCAGTACAGTTTCTCCATATGAGTAGTGACTGTCAATCTTCTCGCACGAACACAGCAGGGCAAGGCCTGCAAGGAGGATGAATGCTGTCTTTTTCATTGTTCTGTGATTTATGCAGTTTTAGATGTAGCTTATGGATGAAGATTTTAGAATGTTTTTCCAAGCTTAATAGAAAGGAAACTTACTTCGTTCCCGATGAGTTCGGTCTTGGTACCCAACCACCACGAACTATCCTTGGTGCTGTTAATCTTTCTGATTCTGCTGCCAAACTCGAAGCCTGTATATACATTCGATAAAGCCAAGTCATAGCCGAAGCTTGTGCTGATATATGGCGCCACACGCTTTGAACCAAGTGTGAAGCGAGCGTTGGCATAGACAGGAAGAGCGTCAGGAGCGCCTTTGGGTGCATCATCAAAGAAAAGGTATTTCTTGAAACCCAATCCACCGCCAAGGAAGACATGCTTGTTAAAGTGATAGCCGCCCGTAACGTTCATGCTCAGTTCGCCCAAGATCCCAAGCCCTACCTCGCCCATTGCTGCGCCTCCACGCTGCGTGTCGCTTGCAAAGACGAAATGCGTAGCATCGTGAGATTGCATCTTGTTTTTTCCGTTACAATAGATGGGGAGCCCCACAAGCGCTATGGCTGCGCCAGCGATTCCGCCGAGTGCCCCAAACACAGGATATAATGCCATATCGGGGCAGCATGGGTCGTAATCATAAGTGAGCGCTCCTGCCAAGAAAACTGTCAAGCCAGTCATGGCGAATGATGCTCCTGTTAGCATAATGGTTTTGCCAGCATCAGTGAGCCTTTGCCCTTGACCTGTATACAAGTTCTCTTTCTGCAAGGTCAAGTCGGAGTCGCCTGTCGAGGCATACTGGGCGTGTACACCTTGCGGCATCAAGCCGAGCAGTATTGCTGCAAGGAGGATGAATGCTGTCTTTTTCATTGTTTCTATGATTTATGGCTGTAAAAATAGGTTATTTCTTGTTATACTGCAAGATATGAGGCAGTTTTCTGCACATGACGGCTTAAAAACGGTAACTTATGCTGCACATTACTTGATTCAGATACTTGCTGCCTGTGGTGAGGCCGTGATTGAGCTTCACATCCATGAGTCCGTAGGTGGCTTCAACGCCGAGGGCAAAGTGTTTCCATTGATAAATGATGCTGGGCTGAAGGCCTACGTAGAAATCCTTGATCTTTGGCTTGCCATTGAGCGGACTATGCGGGTCGGCATCAATATAATAGGTGTCATTGCTCGTGCAGAACGCAAACACGGGGCCAAGGCCAAACACGACATGATCCTTGGTGTGGTAGCGGGCAACGAGGGGGACTTCGATGAATTCAAACGTGTCGTAGTCGCCACCCTCCCATTGTTGGAAGGCGTTTTCGGCATCTCCACGCATGGCGATGCCCGTCTTTACCGAGAACTGCTCGGCAAACCGATAGGCCAAGCCATAGCCGAACTTGAGCGAAAGGCCTGTGTCGTAGCTCACCAACGTGCCGTCCTGAAACTGCCCTGCCGAGATGTTTACACTGTGTTCCCACTTTCTCTCCTGTGCCGCTACGGCTCCGATGAAGCCTATGAGCAGCAGCAATGCGATGCTGATTCTTTTCATATTGCGTATAGTATCTTGTGATGTTGGCGCAAAGGTAAAGGTTTGGGGTATACGCACCAAAAAAAGAGCGTAACAAAAGCGTAACATTTGCATGTTACGCTGGAGGGCAGCGTAACAAATCGCGCATAACGAGCTATAAAATAGACGTTTATTCCTTAAAGAAGAGAAGGAACATATCAGGCGGAAGTTTCTTCCTCATGCGGAACTTTTGCATGCGCACCGCATCGAGCGAAGAGGCCATCAGACAGTTTTTGATGATGTGGGAGCTGTAGCCCAACGAGCTGAGCAGACAGTGGAGCACCTCCTTGTCGTTCAGGTTGGGGGCCTCGTCATATAGATTTGAAATTACCGTGGCGAAGCTGCTGAGCAGGGCCTCCTGCAGTGCACGGCGTTGGGCATGCGTGAAGGGTTTGTCCTTGTTGGCCGAGGACTCGAGGTTGTCGAGCCGGGCAGCCCAGCCGTCTTGCCCGAACAGCGCCTTGCTGGTGCTGATGTTGTCGCTGTAGATATGCAGGATGGCATCGCGGTGCGAGGTGGGGGCTGTATTGTCGATTGTGTCGGTCTCCTCAGGCTCCGGGTCAGGCTCGTGCAGCTCGTCATCGTCGGCTTTCGCGAGGCGCAGCTTGTGCAGCTCGGCCTGATTCTGCTGCAACGTATCTTGCAGGAGCTTGATGAGACGTTCTCTGTTGCGGAGGCGCTTCTGGTGATAGCCCCAGAGGGTGGTGCCGATGATGATAAACACCAGAGTGGTGATGCCTATGATGTAGCGTAGGGTCGACACACGCGAGTCGGATATCTCGAGTTGGCTGTAATAGTAGTCGCGCTGCGCTGCTGCCAAGGGCTGCTGCAGCTTGACACGCACGACGGAGTCTTTATGGGCGAGCAGCGACTCGTGGAAAGCCAGTGCATCTTCTGTGCGCCCCAGCACCTTGCTCACCTGATAGCTCTTCTCAAGCAGAATGGCGGTGTCTTCGGCTGTCACGGCCACGCTCCATGCTTGTGCCAGGGTCCTCTCGGCAGCAGAGACGTCACACTTCGTGGCATAGTGATGAGCCGCAATGGCGTAGGTGGCCGCGTTCTTCCACAGTGCTTCGGGAGGATAGGCGCGGAGGAGAGAGTCCAGTGCTGCGTGGTTACCGGTGATGTCGTAGAGGCGAAGCAGCAGGTCGAGGGCTGCGTGGGCTACGTAGGCATCGTCGTGTGACTGTCCCCAATCGAGAATCTCCTTGATGGAGGCCTCGGCATCGGAGAAACGCGACATCTGCAGCTGGTACTGCCCAATCTCACGCTTCACCATGGTCTGCAAGCGCTCCTGCCCTACATCATCATAGCAGCGCAAGGCCTCCTCCATATAGATGAGTCCCTGCGAGTAGTCGTAGTCGCTGCCATGCAGCAGTCCCATCTGGGTGTATAGGATGCCTTCGGCATGGGGTGCATCGGTCGTCTGGCCTATCTCCTTGGCCCGCGTATAGGCCATCATAGCCTCGTGGTATAGGCCGGAATTGGCGTATATCCGCCCTTGGCAGTAGAAGGCCTGCAGGCGGTGTGCCGGAGCGCCGCGATGGGAGTAGTACTGAATGGCTATGTTGATGAGCGAGTCGTCAGTCACCGTGGTCCCCGTCTTCTCTTGCGCCAACACGGTCAGCAGCGCATGCAATGCCTGCCGCTCGCCCCGACGAGGAGGTGTTACCCTGGTGAGCACATCCAATACAGAGTCGGGGGCATGGTCGAGCCGGGCCTCCAGCTGCACCAGCCTGTGTATCGTATGCTTGTCGCCACACCCTACAAGGAGGGCGACGAGAAGGAACAACACGGCAACGGATGTGAGTATGTTTCGCATAGGATTCTATCGCATCAGCTGATTCAATATCACCAATCAGCATCTTACTCCGCAAAGGTAGCTATTACTTATCAAGACGCAAAACAAATAGGGAAGAATTATGAGCTACGTTAACGTTAACGATAACGATGACGTTAACCCATAACCCAAACAAAAACCCCATCCCCCCACAATAAAAAAATCTGCTCATTTGTTATATAATAAAGGAAACGATTAAAGCTTATACAATGATATATGACAGCATCTTAGGCACCATCGGCAACACACCGATGGTGCGCATCAACAAGCTATGCCCCAATCCTCGAGTAAACATCCTTGCCAAGCTCGAGGGATTCAACCCTACGGGAAGCATCAAGGACCGCATAGCACTGCGCATGGTAGAGAGTGCCGAGCGCGACGGGCGACTCCGCAAGGGGCACACCATCATAGAGCCCACCTCGGGCAATACGGGCATAGGACTGGCCATCGCAGGCATCGTGAAGGGCTATCCCGTGGAGATAGTGATGAGCAGTGCCGTGTCCGTGGAGCGGCGCAAGATACTGCGCTCGTATGGTGCAAAGGTTATCCTGACACCTGCCGAGGAGGGCACCGACGGAGCTATCAGGCTGGCCAGAAGGATGGTGGCGGAGAACCCCGACAAGTACTTCATGCCCGACCAGTTTGCCAACGCAGCCAACTACCAGGCACATTATGAGAAGACAGCCATAGAGATATGGCAGCAGACAAATGGGCAGATTGACTACCTAGTGTGCGCGGTCGGCACATCGGGCACGCTCATGGGGCTGTCAAGGTTTCTGCGTACGATGAAGCCCGATATAAAGGTAGTATGTGCACATCCGATAAAGGGGCACTACATACAGGGGCTCAAGAATATGGACGAGGCCATCGTGCCGGAGATATATAACCCCTCGCTGATCGATGTGCAGGAGATGATAGAGAGCGAGGAGGCGATAGAGATGGCGCGGCAGATTATCGCCAAGGAGGGTATATTTGCAGGAATGAGCAGCGGAGCAGCCATGATAGCTGCCTTGCGCACGGCAGAGAAGATGGAGGAGGGAAACATCGTCGTGGTATTTCCCGACCGCGCAGAGAAGTACCTCAGCACACAGATGTTTGCTCGCTTCGGCGACTAACTCATCGCTCGGGTATGTAACGGCTCATTTGCCTACGTCAACGGTTATATCCTTTCCCTCCATCCCCTCGGGGAATACAGTGAGGCGGATGGTGCCTACAGCATTGAAGGGGCGGATGACTACCATTGCGCTGCCTTGGTGGGTGCGCAACGTCTGAAGCGAAGGTGACAGTCCTTCACTATTACCTGCCGCCACTATGAGGCCAGGGCCACGGATATGCACTGTAAGAGGCACCTCGACATCGGGAAGGAGATTGTCGTTGATGCCCTGCACCTCTATCCGCACAAAGCAGAGTTCACCATTGGCTGCTGTCGTCTTCTTTCGGTCAACGCTCAGGAATAAGTGATCGGGCTCGCTATCGGTGAACAGGCGCGACGTGTATATGAAGCGCCCATAGAGTTTTATCTTCGACCTCGCTTTCTTGGGTTGCCACAGCCGGTATGTGTTGAAGTTCGTAGTGGCATGTATCACTCCCGGGACATAGGGGATATAGTATGTCGCCTGATGCGTCTGTTTGTCGGGTTTGGCATTGCCCACAAACCTACCGTTGAGATAGAGGTGTACCCATTCGTTGTCGCTATATACGGTGACCTTCATCGTATCGCCCTCGTAGCCAGGCCATGCCCATCGCTGCTCTTCGGGCAGCCATACGAGGGTGTCGGTCCGCGTGGTGTCTGGTGCCGACACGTTCATCGTGATGGGGATAGCCAGGCGTTTGGTGTCGAGCGAGTAGCCAAGAGCTGTTCTGCAGCCTACAGGGTTGCGCTCTCTGCTCCACGGATAGTCCTGCAGCATATCGGTCGCTGCTATGGGGCGGCTCTTGTCCACGGCTTCCACCACAGGCATCTCGAGCAGCGAATCATTGATGCACCACATCACAATGGAGGGGTGATTGCGGAAGCGACGGATATTGTCGACGGTGGCCTGCTCGCTCCACTCCTCATCGGGGCGTATGGGGCTGAAGGCATCGACGAGCACCATGACACCCAAGGTGTCGCATGCCGTAAGGAAATGCTCGGAGAGTAGTCCCATAGGGCAGCGCACGGTGGTGTATCCGTAGAACTGCATATGCTCCACGAGCAGCGACTCGGCACGGCGGAATGCCGTATAGCCTGTCAGGCGATTGTTGTAGTCCAGCATGCCCCCTTGTATGGGCGACGACTCGTCATTGCACACCAACCCCATATAGGGCGTGTACTCTATGGTGCTGATGCCAAAGGGTATCTCCAGCGTGTCGATCGTGCTATCTGTCGTCTGCAGCCGTAGGCTTGCCTTATACATGGCAGGGATGTCGTAAGACCAGTTCTGGACTTTATCCACAACGATATTGGCTTCAAGCACGGCACTGTCCGTGAGGTGCAGTGGGTAGAGCTTGTTGAAAACCTCCTTCCCATCGGGATTGGTGACGACCACCTCCATGTTGCCATCAGTAGCTGCACCGGCATTCCTAACCATTGCCGACAGGCTCATGTCGGCATGCCATCGGCCTCGGCGCATATATACGCGCTTGGTCTGTATTTGAGTGTTCCAATCGTCGAAATGGATGCGGCTCTTCTTCAGCAACCATGTGTCATGGGTGATACCTGCCCCACGATAGTCACCAACGTCCCACGGCACACTGCCGACACGCACTGCAACCGTATTGTTCTCCCATGGAGCATGCAGATAGGGAGTGACATTTATCCGAACAGGCTGGTAACTGCACGAGCTGCGGTATACGGAGCATCCGTTGACCCATATCTCGGCTTGCCCGTGTATGCGTTCGAAGTATAGGAACACCTCCTTCTCTGCCTCTTCCGGTCGTATGGTGAAGGTCTTGCGATACCATCCCACCGTATCGGCTTGTGTGTCTATGGTGTCCAGCGAATCGGGTATCATGCGCCAATCATGCGGCAGGTCCACCATGTGCCAACGCTCATCAGAGAAGTCGGCCTGCATGGCACAAGCTGCATCGCCCCGATGAAAACGCCAGGCATCGTTAAACAGCATCTGCCGCTCATCGGCAAAGGTGTGCATGCCGAGCAGCAGCAACGCCAGCAATATGATATGTCGCATCCGTCCGTGTTGCATCAGTCCTGAGAGATTGCTACACCGCTATCCGTCATGCCCTCTACGCTTACCGTGAGTGAGCGTGAGTAGCTGTTGTTGTAGAACTTCACATCGACAATGCCGAGGCGGTTGGTCTTCACTTCGGGGTTCCAGTAGATGGTGCGGCGATAGTCGGCATCGCCCTCGATGGGACCGTTAGGGTATTCGGGTGTGTAGAACTCCATCTTGGGAGAGTAGCCGTCGAAGGCGGTTTGGCGGGTGTTCTTGTTCCACGACATGCGGCTCTTGCGACCGGGGTTAAGGTGTATTTCTACGACATATAGCCCAGCTGGATAGAACATCTCTTTCTCTTTTGCATGCTTTTGCACATAGCGTATGTCGCTTATTTCAAGGCATTTTACCACATCTTCAATGCCCATATAACTATTTGGGGTGTCATATACGATGATACTCTTGACGTCAGCAATGTCGATATCATAGCCTGGGAGGCTCGAGGGTTCGGTGACATTATTCTTTCCCTCTTTAATGATCCAGAATGTACGAAAATCATTGATCAGCGTCTTCCTCATCAGCCAACGATGATAATAAGACCGCACACCGCGTAAGTTGGCTCCTTCCGTCTGCCTCTCCGTTACAAATCCCATCATTCCGGACATGTTTGCTCCTACCTCCTTTTCCGTGGGAGCACGTGTTCCCGACTCGTCCTCCTTATCAGGGTTTGCTGCAAGGTATTGTTCCCAAGTCTCTCCGTCAGAATAGGTGATGTCATACCCCTTGTCAACCAGATAGTCGGCTACGGTATAGGTGTATTCTCCCTTGTCGGTCATCAGCTCGGCATCCTTCGCCACGTCGAACGCCTGGAAGGTACAGTAGTCGATGTAGCGACGGTGACCCTCCACTTCCACGTTGTCGAGCACGATGGTCTTATCGCCCAGATAGTCTTTCTTCACCTCGCTCACCCATGGGGCATACACCGCGCTGTCGAGACGGTGCTGCAGGTACAGCTCGCCTGCCTCGTAGGCCAGCACATCGGGGGCAGTGGCACGCTCCAAGCGCAAACGGGCCACTACGGGCTTATCCTCCTGATAGGTCTGCAGGTTGAGGTCCCACTCGCCCTCGAAACCCTGGAAGACAGCGCCCCAATAGCCGTTCTCGTCGGTCACGGCACGCACCTCCTGCACCTGCTTGCGGTCGGGGGAGTAGAGCTTCGCCTTCACCTCGATGCCTGCCATAGGCTCATCCTTGCGCGGATGCAGTGCCCAGCCGTCGAGCACAAGGGCGCCCTCGGTATAGTGGCTGATTCTGGAGGGTGTGTTGCCCGACATCCGTTGCCAGTCATATCGGCTCCAGCCCTGCACCAGCATCAGTTGGTCGAGGGCCTTGTGGTGCTCCTCGTCGGCGGTCTCGAAGTAGTACTCGGGGTGCTCGATGTATCCCTTCAGCTCCGAGGAGAGCAGCATGTAGGTGCGCAGGTCATCGGTGTAGCCCGTGCCGTAGTCGGCAGCATCGCGCACCGCGAGCGAGAGGTAGTGGTTGCCCTCCTCCTCCACCTGTAGGCGAAGCTTCACCTCCTCGAAGGGGGCGTAAGCCTTTTTATTGGTAGTCACCGATACATTGGCGGAAGATACTCCATTATTTATAAAGAGCATGCGCGTGGCATACAGCGTGCCGCCCGCATCGAAGAGGCTGAACTGGTACACTCCCGTGGGCAGCTTGTGGGTGTTGACGGTGCGGCTGAAGGAGGTGGCATGCATCGTGAGCGTATCAATCAGCTCGCACTTGCCGTGGCGCACCAGGGTGTAGCCCAAGAGGCGCTCGGCCTCGGGGTGCGTGGTGGCGATGGCCACCTGCAGGGTGCGGTCGGTGCGTGGGGTGAGGCGCAGGGCATAGCCCTCCTCCTCGGGTTTGGGAAGCGTGAAGGTGTATTCCTTGCCCTCGTAGCGTGCCTTCACCTTGGGGCGGCGCTCCGTAGGGGTGTAGAGGAAGCTACCCATGCCGCGATGCTGGGGCGAGAGCACGATATCGTTGCCTTCGCCATCGGTGAGAGTCTCTATCGTCACGCCCTGCCCGTTCTTGCCCGTAGCCTTGAAGGCGATGCGGTTCTTGACTCCGGCGATGAGGTGGCCTCCCTCGGGCAGGAAGTCGATGTTGAGTGCTTCGGGCCTCTCTGTCTCGGGGCGTTCGATGCCCTTGGCGCTGTAGACCTCCAGCTCGGGATTGCTGTAGTCGCCCTCCTTCTCGGGAGCCTTATATACGGGGAACACGCGTGAGAAGCAGCCGTGCGCGTCGAAGTTGAGCATCGCACGGGTGTAGGCTCTCACCTCGTAGTAGCCGCTGGGATAGCCCAGCACGCCGCGCTTCTCGTTGGCCTCCTCCACCGAAGCGTCCACGAGGGGCAGCGAGCCGTGGCAGCGGCCGTCGATAACCTGTAGCTTATGCTGGCGCAGCACGATGCCGGTGGGCGAGAGCAGCTCCACATAGAGAACCTTACTGTCGGCTGCCGTGCCCTCGGTTGCTTTCAATACAGTGGCGCTGAACCAGATGGTCTCGCCCTGGAAGTAGGCGGTGTTGTCGAAATGCAGGTACACCTTCTCCTGAGGGCACAGACGGTTGAAGTGGTTGATATGTGCGCCCTGCATGAGGATAGCTTGCGCCTGCTCCTGCAACGTAGGCTGCTGGGCCAGGAGGACAGTGCTGAAGAGCAGTGCGACGAAGGACGTGAGCATGTTTCTCATAGACTACTTGTTTGATGCTGCGAAGATACGAATAATTCCTTGCAACTCAGTTGCAAACATGCAAAGATATGAACATACGAGCGAGAAATATCATCACGGCGGATATATCTTACCCTCCGTTAATGAATATCAAAGTCTGCGGCCTCCTAAACAAGGGGTTACACCCCCTACCCTAACACCATCGGTGGTCGTGTTCTCATCATTTGATCGTTATAAACGTCTTATCCAAAATAATGGCGATGCAGTTTCTCTATCAATTCCTTATAGAAAGGTATTCCTGCAGCATCCCCCAGTATGGTATCAGCACCACAACGTGGGCAGAGCGCTGTTTCCTTATAATCCATGGAAGGCTCTACTATATAATCCTTCACCTCAGTCGCGCGAAAAACCTCCTGACAATAAAAGCATGCGCAACGTGACGATGCCTCCACCTCTTCGCGATTGGCCGTGCAGTGAGTGTGTATCTCGTGCAATTCCTCATCGGACAATGCCGCAATCTTCAAATTCTGAATAAGCGTTGCCGTAGGATAGCCATTCCATGCCTCCGTCTCCATCAGCAGTTTGTAGCGATTGAAAACTTTAGAATAATTCTCATCGCATGCCTCTAATAGTTCACCATAGAAATAAGGATCTTGAGCGAATTCAGGGAAAGAATAATTGGTAACCTCTGGCTTGGTATCTACACATTCATCTATCCTCTGATATTCCACCCAATACTTGGAGTGGGTAGCATCAACGACATCAAACAGCATAGCTGGATAGTAGCGGGGGAATGAGTCGATGTTGTCGGCCCGGTAATAGTCATCACACAAGAGATACCATGGCTCGCCACACATTGTGCATAGAGCAAACACTACATATTCGTTATTCGGTGTCAACACCGACGTTTCAATCGAATATTGCAGCTACTCCTCGGGAATTGCCTTCACTCGTTCGGATATAAACTTCACTCTCATACTATGACTATTTTAACTCGCTTCACTGAAGCTCTTCTAATACAATTTGCACTAAACGCTCAAGATAATCTTGGCAGTAATCAATACTACAATAATATCCATCTGCGCCATAAGACATATTTGTATAGCCTATGTATTTGCAAGGCGCTCCATCTTGATGGACTGCAGCGCAGAGATTCACTGTCCCCCATGACGAAACAAACGTGGGAAATATATGTACTGCGTTCTTGAGATTAGAAGGCAATGTGTATTTACGGGACCTACCATATGGTTCGGAAAGAATACCGTGAAACCCTAATTTCGCATCAAGTTCACCGTAAAGCGTACCTAATGCATCTGCAGAATCGCTAAGAGCTGAGGAAAATGCTCGCAACTGATACCCATTCCCAGCACCAGCCTTCTCTAAATGGGTTTCTATCACCAAGGTTAAGTAAAGATGCTCTTCATAGGCATTGAACAATACAATCAAGGAGGGCATCGCCATATCGTCACTCGGAGCAATACTTATGTAAGTAACATTTGCCGGGTAGGGAGCAATCTTCCCGATGGGATAGATTGTTCTTCCAGCCAACGGATAGTCTACCAACGGCTCGTCTTGTGTAGATGGGGACTCTACAATATGACGCAGCGACTCCTCCATAGCCTTGTTCAAGCACAAAGTGTGCAACGCTTCCTCAAGATTGATGAATGTAGGCAGCGCAGAAAAGCTATTGGCGAAGTCGTTTCCGTATTCATTCGTTGAGCAAAATGTCATGCTGTCCATAACATTAAAAAACGCTGTCGGATGAGAATCTATGAGCCGTAGAATATCTGTATTCATACGGTCATACGCATTCGCGATGTTGAGATACCATCGCTCGGCTTTGGGGATAGAAACTCTCGACTTGACAGTACATCCTCGCAATTCATCTCTATAACCCACCTTTACAATATCAGCAGTAAGCAGATGGCGGTTTATAAATATTTCTCCAGGGGCACTCGGTTGCGAGGCATTGCTGAAGAATGGGTATTGCTCTTTTATTTCGCTTATGGTTTTCATTATTAGGCAAAGGGTTTATTCACTCCTACCACAAAGGTATATATAATCCCTATCTGCAGCAAGAAAAGAGCGTAACAATTGCGTAACAAATGCTTGGAACAAATGAACAGAGCTGAGAAACTCCGATGAAATCGGACTTTTTTAATAGGATAGCACGCGCGATATGGGCTTCTGCAGGTGAAAAAAGTTTATTTCTTGGGTGGCAATGGCACTGCGCAGCGCCGACGCGATATGAAAGCGTCGGTTGCGACGACTGAAGCTTTGGCTTCACCAAGGAGTGATAAGCATCTTGGACTAGCCAAGTGCTAGGGCAGGTCTTGAGCTCTGCCGAGCAAGCAAGCCATCTTAAAACATAGCTACATATCGACAGCGCAAGCGCTGCAATGCCACCCCAAAAATGAACTTTTTTAACCTGAGAGGCATATAAAAACAGTTTGGGCGCAACTCACGTTGCGCCCAAACCTTAATATAGCTATAAATGAATTATTCTGCCTTTGCTTCCTCAGCTGCGGGAGCCTCGGTAGCAGGTGCCTCAACAGCCGGAGCAGCTGCTGCGCTCTTCTTAGAACGACGAGTACGTGTAGCCTTCTTGGCAGTCTTGGCCATGTTCTCATTGTAGTCTACCAACTCGATGAATGCCATAGGAGCAGCATCGCTCATACGTGAACCGAGCTTGATGATGCGGGTGTAGCCACCGGGACGGTCGCCAACCTTTACTGCAACCTCCTTGAAGAGCTCAGTTACAACATACTTATCCTGAAGATAGCTGAATACTACACGACGAGAGTTAGTAGTGTCGTTCTTTGACTTGGTGATCAGAGGCTCAACGTACTTCTTCAGTGCTTTGGCCTTTGCAAGAGTCGTAGTGATTCTTTTGTGCTTGATCAGAGAGCATGCCATGTTTGCAAGCATTGCACTTCTGTGGGATGCAGTACGACCCAGATGATTAAATTTCTTATTGTGTCTCATTTCAATTATTCTTTATCTAATTTATATTTACTAATATCAGTTCCAAACGACAGATTCAGACTCTCGAGCAAATCATCAAGCTCAGTGAGCGATTTCTTACCGAAGTTGCGGAACTTCAAGAGGTCAGTCTTGTTAAACTGTACAAGTTCGCCAAGAGTCTCTACCTCAGCAGCCTTCAAGCAGTTGAGCGCACGAACAGAAAGGTTCATATCGGTCAACTTGGTCTTGAGCAACTGACGCATGTGGAGTACCTCCTCATCGAACTCCTCATTAGCATCGAATGCAGAGTCGTCCAATGTAATCTTCTCGTCAGAGAAGAGCATGAAGTGATGAATGAGGATCTTTGCAGCCTCTTTCAACGCATCCTTCGGGTGGATGGAACCATCGGTAGCAATCTCAAGTACGAGCTTGTCGTAGTCGGTCTTCTGCTCGACACGGTACTGCTCGATAGCATACTTGACATTACGGATCGGAGTATAGATAGAGTCAACAGGGATGGAGTTGATATCAGTGCAGAACTGACGGTTCTCCTCTGAGGGTACATAGCCACGGCCCTTGTTGATAGTAAGCTCTATCTCCATAGTAGCTTTTGAATCTAAACGGCAAATAACCAATTCAGGATTTAACACTTCAAATCCACTCAAGCACTTGCCTATATCGCCAGCCTTGAATTCAGTTACGTTTTCAACGGTAATACTAACCTTTTCCGTCTCAACTTCATCTACAATCTGCTTGAATCGAACTTGCTTCAGATTCAAGATAATGTTGGTAACGTCCTCCTTTACACCTGGTACTGTGGCAAACTCATGCTCAACACCCTCAATCTTGATAGTATTGATAGCATAGCCCTCCAAAGAAGAGAGGAGAATGCGTCGGAGTGCATTACCGATAGTAATACCGAAACCAGGCTCCAAGGGACGGAACTCGAACTTACCAAACTTCGAGTCAGACTCCAACATTATAACCTTATCAGGTTTTTGAAATGCTAATATCGCCATGAATAAATTATTAATTTTTAGAGTACAATTCTACAATCAGTTGCTCCTTGATGTTCTCGGGGATATCCTCACGTGCGGGAACGTGAAGGAACTTACCAGCCTTCAAAGACTCGTCCCACTCAATCCAAGGATACTTGCTGTGGTTGAAACCTGCCAAAGCTGCCTCAATCACCTCAAGAGACTTAGACTTCTCGCGAACACCAACAACATCACCGGGCTTAACAGCGCAAGAGGGGATGTTAACAACCTTACCGTTGAGCACGATGTGCTTGTGTGATACAAGCTGACGAGCAGCAGCACGTGTGGGAGCTATACCCAGACGATATACTACATTGTCGAGACGTGACTCAAGGCTCTGGAGAAGGATAACACCGGTAATACCGTTTTTACGGGCTGCATGATCAAACAGATTGCGGAACTGACGCTCCAAAACACCGTATGTGTACTTAGCCTTCTGCTTCTCAGCCAACATGACACCGTATTCAGAGGTCTTGCGACGCTTGTTGTTACCGTGCTGGCCAGGAGGGAAGTTTCTCTTAGCTAAAATCTTATCTGCACCGAAGATAGGCTCACCAAATCTACGGGCAATCTTTGTTTTTGGTCCAGTATATCTTGCCATTTTCTTTGTTCAATTAAGCATTCTCAACATTCATTCAGCACTGCTTACAGCCGCGATTGCAGATAGGAAGAGTACAATCCAAAAAAGCAATACAGAATGTCGGTCGCGAATAGGTTATTTTATACTTTTCTTCTCTTAGGAGGACGACAACCGTTGTGGGGCAGCGGTGTAACGTCAACAATTTCCATAACCTCAATACCTGCTCCATGTACCGAGCGGATAGCAGACTCACGTCCGTTACCAGGACCCTTTACATAGGCCTTAACCTTTCTCAAGCCAAGGTCGTAAGCAACCTTAGCGCAATCCTCTGCTGCCATCTGGGCTGCATACGGTGTGTTCTTCTTAGAACCACGGAATCCCATCTTACCTGCCGAAGACCAAGAGATAACCTCGCCTTCACTGTTAGCAAGCGAAACAATAATGTTGTTGAATGATGAATGAACATGAAGCTGTCCGATTGCATCAACCTTCACATTTCTTTTCTTTGTTACGACTGATTTTTTTGCCATAGTTTATATTTCAACTTTTAATTCTTACTTTGTGGCTTTCTTCTTGTTAGCAACAGTTTTCTTGCGACCCTTACGTGTACGAGCATTGTTCTTTGTGCTCTGGCCACGAACAGGCAAGCCAATACGATGA
>CANBEE010000008.1 GCA_947367415.1 uncultured Bacteroidales bacterium | reverse complement strand
TGAGTTTACGTATGATTTCCTCGCTCTGCGAGGCATAGATGAGTCCCTGCTGGTTCTCTGTGCCAATGTGGTCCATCCATTGGTTGAGGCTCATATAGGGATTCTCTGCTACGGCTTGTCGCCACTTGTCGACGAAGTCGTCGCTTAGAGGCGCTTTGTTGGAATCTTTCTTGTAGATAGGGTAGGTAAAGTGCAGGTCGGGATGTGCCAGCTTATCAAATTTCTTGCATGAGGGACACTCGCCGCAGGCATCCTCGCCATTGCGGTGCGTGCAACACAAGTAACGGGCATAGGCGATGGCTATGGCCAGTTTTCCTGTGCCCTCGGAACCGCAGATGAGCTGCGCGTGAGGTATGCGCCCCTCGGCAACAGCCGAGCGTAGCATGCGTAGGCTGCTTTCCTGTCCTATGATGTCCTTGAAGTACACGTCTTGTCCTTATTTACCATATTACTACAAAGGTATAGGTTTTTCTTGATATCAGCAAATAATGTGTGTAGGAATCATAAAAAACGAGTAAGAGAGACTGAAACCGGGTGCTTTTCAAGACTCCGCTAATATATGGCCTTTGCCACCTGCTTGACGCTATCGGTGGCGGCCATAGCATAGAAGTGGATGCTGGGTACGCCGTGGGCGATGAGTTCCTGGCACTGGGAGATACACCACTCTATGCCCACTTGACGCACTTCTTCATCGTTAGTGCACTTGAGCACTTCGGTGGCCAGAGCTTGCGGTATGTCTACCTTGAAGGTCTTGGGGATGATGCTCAGCTGGCGGGCGGTCTTCAGGGGCTTGATGCCGGGGATAATGGGGATGGTGATGCCTTCGGCACGGGCTCGCTCGACGAAACGGAAGTACTTGTCGTTGTCGTAGAAGAGCTGGGTGACGGCATACTGGGCACCGGCCTTGACCTTTTCGTGTAGCCAGTGGAGGTCCATGTCCATGTTGGGCGACTCCTCGTGCTTCTCGGGATAGCAGGCTACGCCGTAGGTGAAGGGTTGGCCGGGCTCCTTGATGGGCGAGCCGTCGATGAAGTAGCCCTCGTTGAAGCGGTTGACCTGTGCCTGCAGCTCTATGGCGTGGCTGTAGCCGTTGCCTGTGGGGGTGAACAGGGACTCGTGCTTGGCCTTGTCGCCGCGCAGGAGCAGCAGGTCGGTGATGCCGAGGAACTGGAGGTCGAGCAGCACATACTCGGTCTCTTCACGGGTGAAGCCGCTACAGAGTATATGGGGGACAACGGGGATGTCGTACCTGTTCTTGATGGCGGCGGCTACGGCGACGGTGCCGGGGCGACGGCGTAGCGATACCTTATGGAAGACGCCCTCGGGTGACTCCTGGTATACGTATTCGCTTCGGTGGGTGGTGATATTGATGTAGCGGGGGTTGAACTCGCGCAATTCGTCGATGGTGCGGAACAGGCTGTTGATGCCTGTGCCTTTGAGTGGGGGGAGCACCTCGAAGGAGAATGCGGTGCCGTTGCCTGTGGTGATGGAGTCTATGACGCTCATTGTTCGGTTTATGGATGATGGTTTATGGATGATGGTTTATGGACGGCGGATGACAGTTGATTGTTGGCGGAAAATCTTCATCTTTGACCTTGGCCCCTTGTTTTCCCTACGGCCAGCGACCTAAAGGTTCGGGCGTCGACCTTCGGTTCAACTTTCAACTCTCAACCATAACCCCCTCAACCAATCCGCCGCAAAGGTAGTGATTTTTTTTCTTATAGCCGTAGATGATAGGCCGATAGATGGTGGCTATCGGTGAAAAAAATGCGCATTTGTGTATATGTTCTGAAAATTTATCTTATCTTTGTCCCGATTATAGTATATTACCGATACTATGCAGAGAATAATTAATAACCATGATAATAACAAAAGGCTTATGATGAAGAAAATCTACTTAGTGATGCTATCCCTATTGAGCACATGCGGCTTGCTGGCTCAGGGCCCTTCGGCGGGTGTGTTCCGTATTGTCAGTGAAGAGTACAATGCGGCGATTACCGAGGACTTTGTGAACGGAACGCTCAGTTGCACGGCCGTGGGCGGCGACGAAGCGTATGAGCAGATGTGGAAGCTCATCCCCAATGGAAACAACTATTATATTCAGAATGTGTTTACCGGACGCTATGTACAGACGGGCAACTCAGGTACCGAGGTGCCTTACTGGACAGGCAAGAGCGCTAAGGAGTTCAGTATCGTGAAAAGTAGCAACTGGCCCGGATACAACATCTGGGATACGGGGCTTGGCGCGGGACAGGGCCTGCATAGTAAGGGCGCTACGGGCAATGTGGTACGCTGGTGGTCGGAGACCTCCAAGGCTGCTTCGGAGTGGAACTTCGTGAGTGTTGACATCACCGACGAGCAGATTGCGGCGGCTCAGGCCGTGTTCCGCGAGTTTGCCGGTGTGCAGGAGAATGCCGATGCCTATGAGGCTGCACTGAAGAATGTGTTTGAGGATGCAGCATGCACGGTGCTCAAGGCCCAGTATGCCGCGATGGACGATGAGGTGCTGCGCGATGCGCTTACGGCCATGAACCTCCCCGAGACGCTGGTGGAGATGGCCGTGAAGGTGAAGAACGATGCTTGGGGCGAAGCCAATGAGAAGGCTGGAAAGCCCGCGTGGGATGGAGATTATGCCAAGAAGTTCCGCGTGCAGCTTGTTGAACCTCATAGTATCGCTGGTGAGATTACCTCGTGGTTTGGCTACAATGCCCACTCCAACATGGACAACCCCGTAGGTATCTATGTGAATAAGCTCCAGGTGGCCTACATTATGGTCGAGGGCGAGATTGCCGATGGCTCGGAACTGTGGGTGACCTACATCAACGGACATAGCAAGATGCCCAACTACAACAATGGCTATCCTAACGGTATGCGTCTGAAGAGCGGTCTCAATGTGGTACCGTTCGGTGTGGACGGTAGTGCGCTCTACTTCAACTATCTCGTGCATACCTACAATAGCGCCACGGGCACCTTCCCTCACAAGCTGAGCGACTATGACGACCTGAAGATTCACGTCGAGGGCGGCTACATCAATGGCTACTACAATGCTCATGGCGATGCCCTCTACAAGGCCGATACCGATGCCGACTGGGTGTACTATGAGGAGCGTGCCAATATGCGCAATATCACCATCCTGGGACGTCATCAGGTATTGCAGTTTGAGCTCAATGACGTGACCATTACCGAGGACAACGGCAATCAATGGACAGAAAAGGGCCTGGCTAAGCTCTTCCCCGATATGCTGCCCACGAGCTTGCCTGCAAACCAGCGCATCAATACCATCGTGGAGGCATGGGACCGCATCATGCTCTCTGAGTTGATGACACTGGGCGTGGTGAGCAAGGAGGTGGTTGACTCGATGAACCTGCTCTATCCTCGTTGGGATGGCAAGTGGGAAAACAAAGCCGAGATGTACAACTACGAAGGATACTACGACTATTGTGACGGACGCAACTACGGTGAATACTACAATCACCGCGGATTGGCATTTGGTACGGTGACAGGTTATATGTATGGTAGTTGGGATCACTGTGGATACCATATCAATACCACTCCCAGCATCCTTACCTCTATCGCCACCGATGCTGGCTCTACATGGGGACCCGGTCACGAAATAGGACACCAGCACCAAGGACTCTTCACCGTGAACGGCCTTACCGAGGTGACCAACAACCTCTTCTCCAATATCGCCGTATGGTATATGGGTATGGGCACATCGCGTATAAATGGTACCGAGGGTAATCTCGCTCATGTGTACGACAACTATAAGGCAGGCAATGACTTCTTCGGCAACAACATCTGGGCGCTTACCCACATGTATTACCGCCTGTGGCTCTACTATCACCGTGCCGGCAATGATACGCAGTTCTATCCCAAGCTCTTCGAGCTCCTGCGCAACAATCCTATCCAAAAGACCGGATACTACCAGGCTGGCAAGACCAGTATCCTGCACTTCTATCAGTTGTGTTGCGAGGCTGCTCAGGAGGACCTCACGGAGTTCTTCCGTGCTCATGGTTTCTTCTGCGTGATGA
This sequence comes from uncultured Bacteroidales bacterium, assembly GCA_947367415.1. Lineage (GTDB taxonomy): Bacteria > Bacteroidota > Bacteroidia > Bacteroidales > Bacteroidaceae > UBA1189. The sequence goes on along the minus strand of CANBEE010000008.1, from coordinate 17,004 downwards.
AGAACCGTTTCGTGGGTGACTACTCCAACTCAGAGTATACCCAATCGCAGGCCGATATCGATGCTGCCATTGCCGCAGTCAAGGCCAAGGGATACCCCGTGAACAACAAGCCTCTCTTCATCAACGATTGTACTCCCGATGCCACCTATCGTCACGATGGAAAGACCCAACGCAGCTACTGGGATGGCGATCAGACAACGAACGGAACAAATGCCGAGGTGGGATCGTATATCTCATATGTCTCCGGCGACACGATAACAGGCCGTTACGTGTATTCACTCTCAGATACCCGCCTCACCATCAGTAGTGGCCAGAATGCCGTGGGCTTTGCCATCTATGACAAGGAAGGCAAGATTGTAGCATTCTCGAGCCATCATACCTTTGTCATCACCGACGAGGTGGCTGCAATGATTCATGCCGATGAGGTTACCATTGTTGCGGTAGCTGGTACGGGTGCCGACATGAAGGTCGTGTCAAAAGCACAGGGAGGTACCGAAGCAGAGCAATTGCAAGCACTCAAGAATGCGCTCGCTGAGGCTAACGGCATCCTTTCATTGTCGGACGACACGGGTACCAACGTAGGCTATTTCAAGAGCAACTATCTGGGTGCCTTGACCGCTCTGGTGCGTGACGCCGAGCAGGCCAGAGACAATAAGGATACCTCCGTGCACTCCTACGGCGAGTGGGCTATCGTGCTCGAGAAGGCCGTGATGGCAATCTGCGAGAAGAGCGAGGCCAAGGTGCCTCTCTACACCGATGACTACTATGCTCTCAATAGCGTGCGCCATAAGAATACCTCATTGGAGTACTCTACGGCAGGCCTTAAGGTGACATTCTCCGTTGCGGCAGAGAACACCAAGAAGCAATGGATATTTGTGCCCGCAGAGGAGCCCAACCAATACTACATTAAGAATCTCGAGAGTGGCATGTATGTGTCGTTGGTTAATTCGGGAGCTCGCGTGAAGGCTGCTGCTACGGATGTCAAGGATGCCATCGCCTTCAACCTGATTGAGGACGAGCCTGCGGTGTTCCTCCTGCAGAGTGTCAGCAATACCTCTCTGTATCTGGCTTGCGATAATAGCAAGAATGTGTTTGCTGCCGATGGCGTGTCTTCGGTGGCTCATTGGGCTATCTCTTCTTTGGTCGACAACCATAGCGCCATCATGAAGACGAAGCTTGAGACCCTGCTGGGTATGGTGGACATCACTTTGAACGAGCTTATCGCCTCTTCGGAGCCTGAGCTGAAGCTGCATGATGACATCACCATCCTTGATGAGCAGCTGATTGACTATATCGTGACTTTGCGTACCGCCTACGCGGCCGCTCGCAAGGCTATCGAGGATGGCTATGCCTACCTTGATGAGATGTACGCGGATGTTGATGAAGCACATAATCAGGTGAAGGCGGCTTACCAGAAGGCACTTGCATCGCCTGAGGCTACTGCCGGAAGCGAAGTGATGTGCTACTATCTGCAATGTCTCGATACCGAGGCCTATGCCTATGCTTACGAAGGCTCAGGACGCTACAATGGAGCACTCCGCACAGGAGAACTGACCGATGAGCGTACCTACTGGTTCTACCTGCGTCCGGGCGAAGCCGAGGGTCAGTACTACATCTATAACTGGCATACGGGCAAGGCTGCTGGCATTAGCGGACGTTACATCTACGTCAACGGCTCGGTAGATGCAGAACCCTTCACCATCAGCATCTCTACAGAGGAGTACGGATATGTCATCAGCACCGCTGAGGGCATGTGGAACGTACAGACATCAGAGAATGGCTATGCTCAGTTCACCTCAAAGCCTGCCATGTGGTTGCTGGTGCCTATAGGTAAGTTCGATACCACGGGTATCGTCACACCTGAACTCCCGACCAATGGCATCTATTACGACCTGCTGGGCCGTCCGGTAGAGAATCCTACAACAGGTATTTATATCTGCAATGGTCGTAAGGTGATTGTGAAGTAAGAGGTTCTCCTAAAAATATGAGGCGGGTGACAATATCGGTTTGTCATCCGCCTCTTTTCTATATGTGTGATTGCTAGGACGAGATCCCTATCGCTCAATCTCCACGATTCTGCTTCCGTCGGCCAGCTCCTCAATGTTGACGCGCACGGTATCTTCGGGGAGCAGCTCCTCGATGAGCTCGGGCCACTCGATGAAACAGAGGCCACGTCCGTAGAAGTAATCTTCGTAGCCCATGTCATAGACCTCGGCCAGACGCTTGATGCGGTAGAAGTCGAAGTGGTAGATGGGGCGACCCGAGGGAGTGTCATACTCGTTCACGATGGCGAAGGTGGGCGAGTTTACGGTGTCGGTAACGCCCATGGCTTCGCACAGGGCTTTCACAAAGGTGGTCTTGCCGGCACCCATCGTGCCGTAGAAAGCAAAGATACGGCTTTCGCCCATCTGGGCGATAAACTCTTGTGCTGCATCTGCGAGGCAGGAAATGTCTTTTATCGTGATTGTCATCGTTTCTTGGGAATTAGTGTTATCAAAGGCACTATCATCTCTTCCATGGAGATGCCTCCGTGCTGGAAGGTGTCGCGGTAGTACGATACGTAATGGTTATAGTTGTTGGGGTAAGCAAAGAAACTGTCGCCCCAGGCAAAGATGTACGCCGTGCTCACATTGGGAGAGGGTAGCAATACCTTGCGGGGATCCTTGATTTCGTACACCTCACGCGCGTTGTAGCTGAGGTTCTTGCCTAGCTTGTAACGCAGGTTGGTGTTGACGTTGCGGTCGCCCACCACCTTGACGGGGTTGTTCACGCGTATGCTCCCGTGGTCGGTCGTGATGACTACCTTGTAGTCACTCTTGGCAAGCAGGGCGAATAGCTCGCGCAGGGGTGAGTGGCGGAACCATGTGGTTGTCACCGAGCGATAGGCGGCTTCGTCAGCGGCGAGCTCGCGCAGGGTCTTCGACTCGGTGCGGGCATGGCTGAGCAGGTCGATGAAGTTGACCACCACAACGTTGAGGTCGTAGCTGGCAAATTGATGGAATTGCGATACCAATCGCTCTGCTCCCTGTGCATCATTAATCTTGTGGTATGAGAATGTGTCGCGACGGCGGTAGCGGTCAATCTGCGTCTGTATGAGCGGTGCCTCATTGAGGTTCTTGCCCTCCTCCTCGTCCTCGTCGACCCATAGCTCGGGAAACATCTCGGCAATCTTGTTGGGCATGAGACCCGAGAAGATGGCATTGCGGGCATACTGCGTGGCAGTGGGCAGGATGCTGTAGTAAAGCTCCTCGTCGAAGGTAAACTCGCCACTCAACTCATGGCTGATGACCTTCCACTGGTCGTAGCGGAAGTTGTCAAACACGATGAGCACCACCTTCTCCTTCTGGTCGAGTAGGGGGAAGATGCGGTCTCGGAAGAGGTGGGGCGAGAGTAATGGATGACCTTCCCTCGCCTCTGGTTGATGGTTGATGGATGAGGGATGATGGGGAATGGCCTTTGGTCGTAACGTTGATGATACACCTTTAGTTTCAGTCTCAAACCACCCTTCGTAGTTTCTTCTTATATATTTGGCAAAGAGGTTGTTGGCTTCCTCCTTCTGCATGCGCAGCATCTCGCTCATGTTGTTGTCGGCATGCTCCAGCTCCAGTTCCCAGTGTACAAGTGTCCTGTACACCTCTATCCAGTCTTCGTAGGTGGAGGCGTCATTGATTTGCATGGCTATGCGCCCCATGTTTTGCTGATAGTTGGTATTGGTAGTCTCGGTGATGATATCCTTCTTATGGATATTCTTCTTCAGGGTGAGCAGTATCTGGTTAGGGTTGACGGGTTTGATGAGGTAGTCGGCAATCTTGGCGCCTATAGCCTGGTTCATGATGTTCTCCTCCTCGCTCTTGGTCACCATCACCACGGGCACTGTGGGTTGCACCTCCTTGATGAGCGATAGTGTCTCCAGCCCCGTGAGGCCAGGCATATTCTCATCGAGCAGGATGAGGTCGTAGCTCCGTTCGCGGCAACGGTCGAGTGCATCGCGTCCGTTGGTGGCGGTATCCACCTCGTACTCCTTCCCCTTGAGGAAGAGAATATGGGCACGCAGGAGCTCTATCTCGTCGTCAATCCAAAGTAATGTACCATTCTTAGCCATAATTCTCAGTTCTGTTTTTGTTGCAAAAGACTCTCGGGATGCGTACTTGGGCTATGCTCTATAGCTGCATTTTGTATACGTTGGTCTCCTTAGGCTCAAACCCCACCGAACGGTATAGTGCATTGGCAGCTACACGCTTGGGCTTGGAGGTCAGCATAAGCGCCTGTAGACTGCGTTCTTGGGCAAGCCCTATGGCATAGTCTACCAACTTACGCCCCAGCGCCTTGCCTCGGTACGCCTCATCTACGACTACATCCTCAATCCATCCTCGCTTGCCTGTGGGGCTCACACAAGTGTTTAGAGTGAGCATCCCCACCACTTGTGCCTGGCTATCTGTCAGCAAGCACAGGTGGCTACACGAATCCTCTATCAGTGCCCGGTACATGTCGGGCGTGCAGGTGATGTCGCGTGTGGTGAGCTGCGTGAGCAGTCGTACCACTGCATGGTAATGCTGCTCGTCAAAGGCCGTAGGGACAATAATCGTGAACTCTTCCATAATCTTTTTGCGTTTACCTCGCGAAGATACGAATTTATCGGCAAAGCATACGTTTATTTATGGTAAAAGTTCATAAGAATCTATTTCGAGCTGGATGCAGGAGAGGTATGTGTCACTCGAATATCACCTCGTCGAGGCTACCTTCACCCTCGATGGTGTTGGGCAGGTCGGTGAAATTCTCTTCGTAGAATTGAGTATACTCGTCGATGCTGTAGTACTTGAGCAGCAGCTCCATATTCTCGTCCGAGATGAGTAGGGCGCGTATGCCGCTGAGCTTGGTAGCCATGGTGGGGTCGGCATAGAGTGTATGCATATACTGGTATGCTTCGTCAAAGCTCATCAGCCCCTTCACGTGGAGCATGCCGATGCCGCCCTGCTTGGTGATGCTGATATCGAAGTTGCGCACCATGAACTTGCCGAAGTTGTAGCGGGCTACCTCGAAGAGCAGCTGGTTCTCGTTCAGCGTACCCTCCTCGAAGGCCAGCACGAAGTTGTACGGAGCCAGGCGCTCGGCGCTGAAGGGTTGGCGCAGACTATCGGCCACAGCAGCTTCACCACTTGTGGCCAGGCGACGGCTCCATATACTGCCCAGGGTTCCCGAGGTGAGCAGTCGCCCCTCTTGCAGACCTTGCGCGATGAGTCCAGCCAACTCGCTGATCTCGTTTTGGGGATACTTGCTTACAATCTCCTTCAGTTGGTCGAGGAACGAGGATTGGTCGCCCTGCTGAAGGTCACTCATGGCGTTGAGGAACATGAACTTGGGGCGGTGCGTGCCGAGTGGGTATTTCTCGCCCGACAACGCGGCGTTGCTCTCCACCTCGTCATGCCGCCCGTCCATGTAGGCGGTGTAGGTGGCAGCGTAGAGCGAGTCCTCGATGTGCTTGCCATGGATGGCGTTGATGGCATAGTCGGGGTCGCTGATGGTGAGGGTGTAGTCGCTATAGGGGAACTCGGTGAGCAGCAATTGGCGATAGCGCTCGGCATCGTCCCAGCGCTTCCAGCGCGAGTACATGAGGTACATGTTGTAGTAGAGCTCGTCGGTGCGCTCAAAGTCGGGGAACTGCGTGTTGAGGCGGTTCAGCGTGCGCTCGGCAAGGCCGAAGTCCTCGAGCTTGTCCTTGTAGATGATGCCGGCACTGAAGAGTGCCTCCTGCAAGATTGCATTCGACTCCGCCATCTGCTCCTCGCTGAATGGTATCTGTTGCAGGTAGTACATGGGATCGTGCGGGTCGGTCACGAGGCTGTCGGGCAAGGCAACGGCCGTGCTGTCCGAGGCGATGGAGTCGGTACCCTCGGCATACTCCTCTTCCTCTTCGTCGTAGTTGACCCCTTCGTAGGTCTCGTCGGCCAGTACCGACTTGTTGGCACGGCGCCAGTTGTCCTCCAGCTTGCGGCGTCCCCACTTCTGCTGGAAGTCCTTCTTACCCTGTGCCACGAGTTGCGTGTTGTAGAAGTACCACGACTTATCGTTCGTGTTCATGGCTCCGGGCGTGTTCATCTGCGGTCCCTTGGCCTGTGCGGCCCCCAGTGCCTCCTCGCGTTGAGCCATCAGGGCAGCCTCCTCCTCGGCCTTCTTGGCCTCCTCCTCTTGGCGGATGACCTCGGCGATGATGTCCTCTATCACCTTATTCAGTTCCGCCTCGGGCAACGTAGCGAGGTGCTGCAGGCTGTCCTGCAGGTCGATAGCTACGGTGTGCTCCACCAGTTCATCGAGTATCGTGGAGCGGAGGTTCACCATATCGTAATCCTTGTGCTCTTTGTCGATCAGACCTATGGCCTCGCCATAGCAGCGCTGTGCATCCACATATTTGGCTTGATCCCAATAGATCTGTCCCAACTGCAACAATAGTATGCCCTTCTCTATGCCGTTGCGGGTGCTCAGCTTGGCACCCTCCTCATACTCCTTCACGGCGTTCACCGTGTCGCGCTGCGCCAAGTAAATGTTGCCCATAGCGTAGTGCACTTGATCCAAGTAGTCCTTGTTGTTGGGGTCTTTGCCCATGCGCTTCAGCGTCTTCAGCATCTTGGCTGCATTGCTCCCGCTCACCGTTTCGGTCTGCTGTATGCGGGCGTTGAACTCCAGCTCATAGGGCGGGTTCTGCTTGATGGCCTTGTCGAACGCCTCGTAGGCCTGCTGCTTGTTACCCAGGTGCTTGTGTATCTGTCCCAAGAGGTAATACTCGCGCGTCTTCTGCTTCTTGGTGCGCCCCGGACGCTTCACGGCCTTCTCCAAGTAGGGCAATGCCTCATCGAAGCGTTCCTGACGCAGCAGGTGCGAGGCCATGATGGCATCGTACTCCTCGGCCAGCTGGTAGGGTATACTGTCGCGCCCCACCTGAGCGAGCAGGTTGTCGGCTTCGTAGTTCCACTCCAACTCGGCGTAGCACTGCGCCATGCGCATGCGTGCTTCGGCCACAATCTTGGGATCCTCGCTGTAGAGGCGGGTAATGTAGGAGAAGGTGCTGGCAGCCTCCAAGAATTCGCCCTTGTGGAACTGCGCCTTGCCCATGAGCATCCACGCATTGTGCAGGAAGGGGTTATACTCCTTCTTGGCATACCACAGCTTGTCTTCCTCGGTGAGCGTACGCCCCGCTTTCTTCTTGGGCTTTTGCTTGATGGAGTGTAGCTTGATAGCCTTCTGCGACTTCTCTATCGCCTTGTCGAAGCTGCCGCCTCCCGCACTGCGCGTGCTCTCCTTGCTGACGGGGAAGAGCGGGATTATCTCCATGTAGTTGTCCTTGTGCGACTTCTCCTGTGCCGACACGCCCTCCTTGTAGGCCTCGTTGCCATTGTGATACACGTTGAAGCGTGTCACAAACGCTTGGTAGAACCGCGACTGAGCCGTGTTCACTTTCGTGGAGCCGCATGCCGTTAGCATGAGCAGCACCAGCGTCATTGCCAGCGTATGTGTGTACCTTCTGTGCATAATCAATTTAAAAACTGATTTTTGCCTGCTTTATTGTGAGCGTGTGGGGGATTCTTCCCGATTATCGTCCCATGAGCATGAACAGCTCGTCCTTCAGCGCGTCGGGCAGGGCCACCTCGCGCAGCTCAAGGCTCTTGAGCCAGTCGTCAATCTCTTTGGGATCCATCGTGTAGAGCACTTCGCGGAACTCCTCCACGGCCTCGTCATCATATTCGTCCGATGCCGTGCCGCGATAAGCATCCAGCTCCTCATCGTCGAAGTACTCGATGTTGGTGCGTAGGGCCCGCTTTATTTTACCCTTCTCGCACACCTCATGCTCGCCGCAGCATTCATCATCATCATCGTCGGCCGCTTCAGACTCGGGCGACACGGTGGTCACTACCTCTCTTGCTTCTGCTGTAGGGGGTATGGCGGCATCGCCATTCTTCCTCCTAAAAATCTGTCCTACCAGTGACAGTACCACAAGGGCTGCCAGAAAAATTGCACTGTATATCGCTATGCTCATGATATGAATTCTGAATTATTAATTGTGAGTTGTCAATTGTCATTTGTCAATTGCTCCAAGTCTTCCCAGAATCCCGGGTACGACTTGGATACCACCTCGGGGCTCTCTATTGTCAGCCCCTCGTGGCACAGGGCTGCCGGAGCAAAGGCCATGGCCATGCGATGGTCATCATAGGTCGTTATCGTAGGTGACGCTGAGGGTTCGGTGCGCTCTCCATCCCACACGAGCTGCTTGTCGCCTTCGGCGCGGAGCATGTAGCCCAGCTTGCGCAACTCGGTGATGAGGGCAGCCACGCGGTCGGTCTCCTTGATGCGCAGGCTGTGTATGCCTTCGAACGTGAAGGGCACGCCCAGCAGGCAGCAGGTCACGGCCAACGTCTGCGCTATGTCGGGGCAATGGGTGAAGTCGAGCGTTCCGCTACCCACAAGTCCGCCCCTTGGGGAGGATTTAGGTGGGGCAATCAATCTTGCTCCCTCCTCTATATACTCCGTCGTCACTCCCAATGGTGCAAACATCTCTGCCACCACACGGTCGCCTTGCTTGCTATTGGCGGTGAGCCCACGCAGCAGTATCTCCACTTCGTGCCCACAGTGTGCCGCTACGGCAGCCAGCTCATACCAGTACGATGCGCCGCTCCAGTCACCCTCTATGGTGAGGGGGCAGTCTTCATAGCCACCAGGGGCAATGCTTATCGTCTGTCCATCGCACCACTTGGCCGTAGCGCCATAGTGACGCATCAGGTCCAGCGTCAGTTCTATATAAGTGCGCGAGGCTATGGCTCCCTTGAGGTGCAGCGTCAGTCCCTCGGCAAGGCAGGGCCCTATCATCAGCAAGGCCGAGATGTATTGCGAGCTGACGCCCGCCTCTATCTCCACCTCTCCGCCACGGAGGCTCTTGCCCTTGATGCGCAGTGGAGGGTATCCCTCGTTGTTCACATAGCTGATGTCGGCTCCCAAGGTGCGCAGTGCCTCCACCAGTATCCCTATGGGACGCTGTTGCATTCGCTTACTCCCTGTCAGCATCGTCTCGCCTGGTGTGATAGCCAGATAAGCTGTGAGGAAGCGCATGGCGGTACCCGTGGCGCCTATGTCGATGAGTGCAGACCCAATTCGCTTGGCTGCGATGCCCTGTTGCATGTGTTCTGTGTCGTCGCATACGGCAAGGCGCTCTATGGTGTAGCGCTGCTCAGGACACAGCGCCTGAATCAGCAATGCACGGTTACTGATGCTCTTTGAGGTCGGAGGCGTCACGTCTGCCACCAGTTTTTTTTGTCCTTTCAATGTCTGTTGCATCTGTTTTGCTCCTCTATTTTCGACAAAATTAGCAATTTTATGCTCAAAATGCGAAAAAAAACCTCAAAAAGTTGCGTAGGTAAATAAAATGTCCTACTTTTGCACCGCAATTGAGCAGCGGGGTGTAGCTCAGCCCGGTTAGAGTACGCGTCTGGGGGGCGTGTGGTCGCTGGTTCGAATCCAGTCACCCCGACTGAGAAAAAGCATTGATAATCACAAGATTGTCGATGCTTTTTTCTTTTTGTGCATACCGTGAGAGTGTGCGGTTGACGTGCTGGTTGACGCGAAAAAGTAAACCAAGAAGTAAACCAAAAAACGATGAATGCCCATTGAATGATGACGAAATACTGCAACATCTCTCAGTGGGCATTCATGTCATAACGTGCGACGTGGTCTATAGGCTCTTGTGTACCTTGTTGAGTAGCTCGAGCTTACCATCATCGATGAGCATGAGCACCAGTTCGCCGAAGAGGGCGTTCTTCCATGCAAACCAAGGGCGGCTGTAGTTGGTGGCATCATCCTTGTGGAAAGATTCGTGGATGAAACCGGTGCCTGCATCGGTATCGACGAGCATCTGCATGCACTCCAGAATTTCCTTGTCGTCGGTGCTGGTGAAGGCACGCATCATGATGGACATGGGCCATACCATATCATAGCCTACATGAGGACCACCGATGCCCTTACCTGCCTTGCCGCTGAAGTAGTAGGGGTTGTCTTCGCTGAGTACGAAGCGGCGGGTGTTCTGGTATATCTTGTCGTTCACGTCTACATCGCCCAAGTAGGCCATGGCGAGCAGTGAGGGTACGTTGGCATCGTCCATCAGGTGATGGTTGCCGAAACCGTCGGCCTCGAAGGCATAGATCTTGCCATACTTGGGGTGCTTGTAGATGGAGTGCTTCTTCAACGCTTTCTCTACCTCGTCGGCAGGGTCGGTGCACTGCTTGGCGAGCGCCTTGTCATTGTTGATCTTGGTGAGTACGTCAGCAGCCTTGCGGAGCGATGATACGGCCATGAAGTTGGAGGGGATGAGGTACAGGAATACGGTGGCGTCATCGCTGGGGCGGAAGGCCGATGCGATGAGTCCGCAGAGCTTCACGGGGTTACCGTAACCACCGTGGCTTATGGTATCGTTCTCCTTGCGCTGTTGCTCGCGGAATGTCTGCAGCACGAGGGCGATAGCCTGCTTCCACTCCTCACCGAAGATACTATCATCACCTGTTACCAACCAATACTGATAAGCGAGGCGGATGGGGTAGCAGAGGGAGTCGATTTCATACTTACGCTCGTGGAGGAAGGGCTTCATATCGGTGTGGTCACTGGCCCAATGGCTGCTGTAGGACCCATGTTGAAGGCGTTGCCGTAGGGGTCGAGGCAGATGCACTTGAGCTGGCGCAGGATAGTGCCGCGTACCATGTGGCGGATGGTTTCATCCTCATTGGCGAATTGTACGTAGAGCCATACTTGGGCACCTGAGTCGCGCAGCCACATGGCGTGGATGTCGCCGGTGTAGACGAAGGTGTCGTCGTCGCCATCCTCGGTAGTGCTGTAGTGTACGGTAGTGTCGAGCGTGTTGGGGAAGCAGTTCTCAAACATCCAAGCCAGATAGGGGGCATCCTTGAGCATGGTCTTCATCTCCTGAATCTTCTTCTCGATGATATCGGCACGGAACAGGCGCTGCTCGGGAGCAGGACGACGGTTCACCTTGATGTTGTCGGCAGGAGCCTTGATTTGCTCGGCAAAGGAAATCTGATGCTCATCCTTCTTGCCTATCATCTGGTTGATAACGGCCTTTACCAGCGGTTCCATCACGGCATAGCCTGCCTGTGTGGGGTGTACGCCATCGTTGGAGTAGGCAGGGTTGAGCGCACGCTCTTCGCCTACCACCATCTTGCTGTAGTAGTCCACGAAGGGGATGTTATGCTTCTCGGCATACTTGCGGATGCGCTCGTTGAGGCGGGCAATCTTGTCAGCCCCGTCGGTGATACGGGGATTCCAGCCAAACTTGGCGGCAGGAAGGGTGGTGGTGAAGATTACCTTGATGCGGTTGGCGCGAGCCAGCTCCACCATGGTCTCAATGTTGGCAAATGTGCGGTCCTCGTCGTAGGGATGGGTGTTCTCAGCGATGTCATTGGTAGCCGTGTTGATGACTACAATCTGGGGATGAAGGTCGATGACATCCTGACGGAAGCGAAGTACAAACTGATACGAGGTCTGTCCGGAGATACCACGTCCGATAAATCCGTTACCCTTGAAGAATTCGGGACGCTGATGTGCCCACCCCTCGGTGATAGAGTTGCCGAGGAATACTACTTGACGTTGTTCTTTGGGTAACTTACTTTCCAAGGCATTCTGCTTGGCATAGCAGTTTTGTCCGCCTCAGTCTCTCTTGTCCTGCGCTACGGCTGCTGTAGACAGTGCTATGCAGGCGAGTAGGGCAGTGATGAATGTCTTTTGTCTTTTCATAATGGTATTTGTGTTTTTCTTCTGCAATGTACAATTCTTTGTTTTGGCAATGTGGGTGACCTTTCTAAGAAGGTGGACGAGAGATTGTGGGTCATGCCAGTTCTATGACCTCAAGGTCGCTGAACGTACCGTGGTCGATGGTGAAGCGTATGAGGGTGCGTACTTTGTGGAATCCGTGGATGCCTGCAGCACCGGGGTTGATGTGCAGGGTGTTGATGGTGCGGTCGTGCATCACCTTGAGGATGTGTGAGTGCCCGCTGATGAAGAGCGTGGGCGGACGCATGAAGAGGGTGCCGCGAATGGAGGGGTCGTAGTTGCCGGGGTAACCACCTATGTGCTTGATGAGTACGTCGGCTCCCTCTATGGTGAAGCGGTTCACCGCAGGGTAGCGCAGGCGGATGTCGCGCCCATCGATGTTGCCATGTACGGCACGGAAGGGACGGAAGGCTTCGAACTTCTCGGCTACCTCAAGGGATCCTATGTCTCCGGCGTGCCACACCTCATCGCACTCGGCAAAGTGCCGTGCGTAGCGTTCGTCCCAATGGCCGTGAGTGTCAGAGAGTAGTCCGATGCGCTTCACTACTTCACTCGTTTATCAATATACTCAATCAGCGTCTGAGCCGTAGCTTCGTGACCGAGGTGCGAGGTGTTGATGCAGAGGTCGTAGCTCTCGGCAGCGCCCCAGGTCTTGCCGCTGTAGTAATTGTAGTAGGCGGCACGGCGACGGTCGGTCTTCTCGATGAGCTCGGCAGCCTCATCGGCGGTGATGCCTTTCTCGCTGGCCATACGTGCCACGCGGTCCTCGAGGTTGGCGGTGAAGAAGAGGTTGATGCAGTGGGGGGTGTCGCGCAGGATATAGTCGGCACAGCGTCCGATGAAGATACACGACTCGCGTTCGGCCAGGTCGCGTATGATGTCGCTCTGCACCTTGAACAGGGCATCGTTGCTCAGGTATGAATCGTTATGGGTAAGCGCATTGGCAGCCGAGCGGTTGGAGAAGATGGAGTGGAAGAATCCGTGGGACTTCTTCTCGTCGGCATTCTCGAAGAACTCGGCACTGAGTCCGCTCTCCTTGGCTGCCAGCTCTATCAGCTTGCGGTCGTAGGCAGTGATGTCGTAGTGCTTGGCCAAGAGTGCGGCAATGCTACGTCCTCCGCTACCGAGTTGGCGCCCAATGTTGATGATAATCTTTTTCATAATTCCTAATTCTTAATTAATTCCTGTGTTTCCTAAAGAACATTCCCAACATCACCGCTGCCGTAATAGACGATACGAGGTCTGATGCGGGAAGGCTTATCCATACGCCATCGATGCCCCAGAAGTGGGGGAAGATGAGAATGAAAGGTACGAGGAATAGCAGCTGGCGGCTCAGCGAGAGGAAGATGGCCTTGCCTGGCTGAGCGATACTCTGGAAGAAGTTGCCCGCTACCATCTGGAATCCCACGATGGGGAACAGGAGACAGTTGTACTGCATACCCACGGCTGCCATTTCAATCATCTTTTCGTCTGAGGTGAAGATGCGGGCCACGTACTCGGGCACGAACTCGCCGATAAAGAAGGCGGCTGTGGTCACCACCGTAGCGCAGGCAATGGTAATCTTGAGCACCTTGGTGACGCGGTCGTAGGCCTTGGCTCCATAGTTGTATCCGGCAATGGGCTGCATCGCTTGGTTGAATCCCATCACAATCATCACGAAGATAAAGGTCATCTTATGCACGATACCATAGGCACCTACTGCATAGTCGCCACCATAGTCGGCAAGTCCGCGATTGATGAAGATGACCACAAAGCATGAGGCGAGGTTCATCAAGCAGGGCGAGAGGCCGATGGTGAGTACCTCCTTCACGATATAGCTCTTGAGCTTGTAGATGCCGCGCTTGAAGTGGATGAACTCGCGCTTGTCGCTCAGCACACGCACCTGCCATGCCAGTGATATGCATTGTGCCAGGATGGTGGCTATGGCGGCACCCTTGATGCCCCAGCCGACGCCGCTAAACTGGATGAAGCCGAGGTCTATCTCCTTGAAGATGAACAGGGGGTCGAGCACCGTATTGATAATCACCGTGGCTATGGTTGCCCGCATGGCCATCTTGGGATGTCCCATGGCACGCAGCAGGGCGTTGAAGCCAAAGTACAGGTGAGTAAACACATTACCCAGCAGGATTATCTGCATGTACTCGCGGGCATAGCTGATGGTGGCGTCGCTGGCCCCGAAGAAGTAGAGGATGGGGTCGAGGAACAGCAGTGCGAAGATGCCGAAGATGACACCCATCACCACGTTCATCACCACGGCATTGCCCAATATCTGCTGCGCCGTGTCATAGTCTTTCTGACCCAATTTAACCGAGATGAGGGTCGACGAACCCATACCCACCATAGCACCGAATGCCGTGGATATGTTCATCAGCGGGAAGGTGACGGCCAGTCCCGACAGCGCCAGGGCATCTACGCCATGGCCAATGAACACGCTGTCGACAATGTTGTAGAGCGATGAGGCCAGCATGGCCACGATAGAGGGCACGGCATACTGTCGCAGCAGCTTGCCTACGGGCTGAGTGCCCAGTTCGCTCGGAATTTTCTTTTCTGTCATTATTGTCCTTTCTGAAAAAACATACAAAATTACGGATTTCTTGTTGGGTGCGAAAATTTGCGGGCAAAAAAACATCGGATAGCATCGCTTTGTTCCGAAAAAATACTAACTTCGCAGAACGATGGAGAAGAACAAGCGAGTACTGGTAGGTATGAGTGGTGGCATCGACAGCACGGCAGTGTGCTTGATGCTGCAGGAGCAGGGCTACGAAGTAGTGGGTGTGACGATGCGCGTGTTTGATATTGCTTCGCAGCTGAACCCCGATGGCCAGCCCCGGTTTGTGGATGAGGCACGTGAGGTGGCAGCACGCTTGGGTATCGAACACCATGTGGTTGATGAGCGTGAGCCGTTCCGCAGTAGCATCGTGCAATACTTCATCGATGAGTATATGCAGGGCCGTACACCCAATCCCTGCGTGATGTGCAATCCGCTCTTCAAGTTCCGCATGCTCACCGAGTGGGCCGACCGCCTCGGCTGTGCCTACATCGCTACAGGCCATTATGTGCAGACGGTGTGTGAGCACGGGCATTGGTATATCGTCACGGGTGATGATGCGCAGAAGGATCAGAGCTACTTCCTTTGGCGGCTCAGCCAGGAGGTGCTTGCACGCTGCATCTTCCCTCTGGGTGGGTGGAAGAAACCCGATGTGCGGCAATACCTTGCCGACAGAAACTTTGCGCTGAAGGCACGTGAGGGAGAGAGCATGGAGGTGTGCTTCATCGAGGGCGACTATCGCGACTTCCTGCGCCAGCACTGTCCGCAGATAGATAATCAGATAGGGCAGGGCAAGTATGTCGACTATGCAGGCCGTGTGCTGGGTACCCATCAAGGCTATCCTTATTATACTATAGGACAGCGCAAAGGGCTGGGTATAGCACTAGGCAAACCCGCCTATGTGCTCAAGATAAATCCCGAAAAGAATACCGTGATGCTGGGCGATGCCGAGCAGCTTTTCACACGCCACATGCTGGTGGAGCAGGTGCAGCTGGTCGATGCAGAGCGTTTTTTCACCGAGCAGCATCTCACGGTGCGCATCCGCTACCGCAGTCGTGCCGTGCCTTGTGAGGTAGTGCGCGAGGTGGAGGGAGGCAAACTACTCATTCGTTTCTGTGAAGAGGTGTCGGCAGTCACTCCCGGGCAGTCGGCAGTCTTCTACGTGGGTAATCGCCTCGTGGGCGGTGCTTTCATCGCTTCGCAGCGTGGAATAGGGCAGTGGGTATAGAAAAACTGAGGGTGCACATTCTTTGTTTTAATGCACACCCTCAAACTCTTTATTGTAAGCTCTTCACTTATTTCGTTTTCACGATTCGTGTGGCTTCCTGTGTCGCATTGCGCACATCGACCTGGGCAACAACAGCTTCGGCCAAATGGCGGAAGGCAAGGCCCGTCATGGTAGTGTCGTCCAATGCTACGGGGCAACCATTGTCGCCGCCCTCGCAGATGCTCTGTACGACGGGAATCTGCCCAAGCAGGGGCACTCCCATCTCCTCAGCCAGGCGCTTGCATCCCTCCTTGCCGAAGATGTAGTACTTGTTCTCGGGGAGTTCGGCCGGGGTAAACCATGCCATATTCTCCACCAAACCGAGGATGGGGACATTGACTTTGTCGTTGGTAAACATGTCGATACCCTTACGTGCATCGGCCAAGGCTACCTCCTGCGGCGTGCTTACGATGACTGCGCCCGTGATGGCCACGGTCTGGAAGGTGGTGAGGTGGATGTCGCTCGTGCCGGGAGGGAGGTCGATGAGGAAGTAGTCGAGCTCGCCCCATGCGGCATCACCGATGAGCTGCTTAAGGGCATTGCTCGCCATGCCGCCACGCCAGATGGTGGCTTGGCTAGGGTCGACGAAGAAACCGATGGAGAGCACCTTCACACCATAGTTCTCGATAGGGATGATGAGATCGCGTCCGTCGATGCGCTCGGCATAGGGACGGGCATCCTCCACTTGAAACATCTTGGGGATGGAGGGACCGAAGATGTCGGCATCGAGCAAACCTACCTTGTAGCCCAACTTGGCCAGTGCTACGGCGAGGTTGGCCGCTACGGTGCTTTTGCCCACACCGCCCTTGCCGCTCGATACGGCGATGATATTCTTTACGGTAGGCAGCAACTTCTCCACCTCGGGACGTGCCTGCTGGATGGTCTTGACTGTGATGGTGACCTCTACGTCGGCACCGGCTGCGAGCTTGATGGCTGCCTCGGCACTCTTGAGGATTGACTTCATGAAGGGGTCGGTAGGCTTTTCGAAGATGAGCGAGAAGGATACCTTCTGTCCGTCGATACGGAGGTTGTCCTCCACCATCTCGGCCTCCACCAGATTTTTACCTGTACCAGGGTAGCGCACGGTGGCCAGCGCATCAAGGATAAGTTTGGGATATAGTGTCATGGGGATAATTATGAATTATGAATTGTGAATTATGAATTTTCACCATCTAAATGAATTATGAAGTATTCACAATTTACAATTCAGAATTGTTTTTACTTGCTTGTCTGCAGCCCACTGCGTTTGCTGCGGTTGTAGCTGCGGTAGTCATCGAGCTCTATCTCAATGTCGGGCTCGGCAAGTGCTTTGCCCTGAGGGAGGTGGAACTTGATGTACTTGATTGTAAGTCCGCGATCGAGCCATTGC
>CANBEE010000007.1 GCA_947367415.1 uncultured Bacteroidales bacterium | reverse complement strand
GATTTTTAACATCTAGGAAGGATAAAAAAAAGCGCTTTTCATTGCTCTATTTAAAGTTTTTTTGCAAATTTGCAAATTGATATGCCGATATTGGCGTATTGAGTGAAAAAAAAGTAACAATTTATATACTATCTAAATGAAAAACAGTTCACTAACACAACCAAGAAGGTGGTGGTGGTTGCCAGTCGTTGCGGCAATGTTATTGACTACCTCCTGTCGGGAAGATTATTATCTCGACGAAGAAGAACCTACATGGTTGGGCGAAAGCATCTACGGTTTCCTGAAAGAAGAGGGAACGTACAGCTACTTTGTACGCCTGATTGATGATTTGGACTATACAGAGGTGTTGTCCAAGACAGGTAGTAAAACGTTGTTTGTTGTGGATGATGCCACTTTTGATGCATTCTTCAAGGAGAATGAATGGGGCGTGTCTTCTTACGAACAACTCAGTGAATCACAAAAGAAGATGTTGCTTAACTCATCGATGTTGAACAACGTCTATTTCTCTGACATGCTGGGATATGCTTCCGGTCGACTCGAGGGACGCACCATTCGCCGTACATCAGCAGTGTCAATCTACGACAATCTGTACAAGATGCCAGGTGGTGCACTTCCTGAATCACCTTATTGGAACCAATATCGCAACTCCGGTATTGTGCTTCTTAAGGACAATACTCCTGCTCCGTTGGTGAACTTTACCCATGATTATCTTGTAGCCAACAATCTATCGCCGGAAGATTATATCCTCATCACAGGTCAGGATGCAAGCTATACTTATGATAAGAATGATGTGTTTATTAATGGTGTACGTATTGCAGAGCCTAACTTGAAGTGTAAGAATGGTGTGGTACACCGCATGGAACGTCTTATCACACCGTTGACCAATATGGCAGAGGTGGTGACAAACGATACCACTGTGACACGCTTCAGCCAGCTCCTCGACCGCTTTGCTGCACCCTACTACAGCTATACCGCTTCGCTTGAATATCAGCGTATTTATGGTGGCTCTGATTCGGTGTTTGTAAAGAAGTATATGGCTACACACGGACATAATACAGGGTTGAGTGGTAATTTTATTAATGCCTCGGGCAATGAAGTGCAGATTTCAGCTCCGGCTGACACTATCGTGGATAGCTATTTGAAGATGGATCCGGGATGGAACACTTTCGCAAGTTCAGATATCGTGGCCATGAATCAAGACATGGGTGTAATGTTTGTGCCTTCAGACGAAGCGCTTGAAGCCTATTGGAACGGTGGTGGCGGTGAATTCCTCAAGGACCGTTTCGGAACATGGGAGAATGTACCTAATTATGTGATAGATGATTTCGTGAACAATCACATGAAACCCTCATTCGTGGCTTCGGTACCAAGTAAATTTGACCAGGTGAAGAACGATGGACAGGTTGAAATGGGTGTTGAAAAGGAGCATGTAGAGCGTGCAATCCTCTGCTGTAATGGTGTGGTATACATTACTAACCGTGTCTTCCCTCCAGTCTCTTATGTGGCAGTGTCGGCTCCGACATTGGTGAACGAGGATATGAAGATTATGCGATGGGCTATCGAGCGATATGGCTTCGACGCATACCTCCTCTCTATGGACTCATATTATAGCTTTATCTTGCCTACCGATGATGCATTCAAGGCATATTTGGATCCTCTCTCTGTAGCTCAGGGTGAACCCGAAATGTGGGAATTCTACTACGATGAGAGAACAAAGAATGTGAAGGCCAAGGCTTATGAATATGATCTTGAGACTCGCACTATTGGTGCAGAGAAGACTCCTGCTCCTACATCTGCTCAGGTGGATGACCGTCTGGAAGATATCATTGACCACCACATCATTGTCGATACGATTGATCTCAGCCATGATGGCAAAATCTATTACCGCAACAAAGCTAATGGTACTGTGCGTGTAGATGTGAATCCTCAGGGAGGCTACAACGTATTTGGCGGCTATCAGATTGAGTCACAGCAACCCATTCATGTGACAACAGAGAATATTAAGGACCAAACTAAGGAAGGTAACGGAAAGACATATATCGTTCCCTCTGTAATGATGACCTCTTTGCAGTCAGCCTATGCAGCCATTACAGCTCAGGCTGGTGATGCTGAGAATCCTGGCCCCTTCTATGAATTCCATAAGTTGATGAACGAAGCAGGTGTATTCTATACAGATGAAGACTTCTCTTCGTTCGGACAGACCGTTGAGGCTTTCAATACCTATCATTATACAATGTATATTCCCTCAAATGAGGCTGTCAAAGCTGCAATCGAGGCAGGACTTCCTACTATGGAGGATGCCGAAGAGTTTATCTTGACTCAAGAGGAAAACTATTCGTTCGATGAGGATGACTACCGTGACTCAATCAGAAGCATGATTGCTGATTTTGTGAACTATCACATCCAGGATAACTCAGTGTATGTGGGTGGCGGAAACAATGTTGGTAACTTCGAGACCAGTACATTGGATGCCGAGACCGGTACATTCTGCCGTCTTAGTGTAAAGGGTAGTAACTCAGGAATCTCTATCGTTGATGGTGCAGGAAATACTCACTCGGTAGATACATCCGATCCTGCTCTGTATAATATTATGACACGTGATTATCTCTTCGACAACAGCGACCTGCAAGCTTCAACTCAGATTGAGACATCTTCATTTGCGGTTATCCACCGTATTAAGAATGCTCTCTATCATGAGAAAGATCAGATAAAGAAGTATGTTGAAAAGGTGAAACGTCTGCAACAACAATTCTCAACTAACGAATAATGGCTATGAGAAACAAATTATATATATTGATGGTGATGCTCTGCATGAGCGTCTCATCGGCTTTTGCTCAGGTTATTGTAACGGGTACAGTAGAAGATGCAATAGAGCCCTTGATGATGGTGAACGTTGTTGAGGTGGACGAGACTGGACGTTTCGTTGAAGCTACAACAACCGATATGAACGGTAACTTCTCTATCCGTGTAAAGAATACGAAAGATAAATTGCAATTCTCTTACATTGGCTATACTACGCAGTTGCTCCCGATTGGCGATCGTAGGGTATTCAATATTATGATGAAGGATGAAAACCTTATCGAAGAGGTTGTGATTAAGGCTGTAGTTAAAAAGAATACCGGTGGCTTGGATATTCCCGAACGTGAAATTTCAACCTCTGTTCAGAGCTTGAAGATGTCGGAGTTTGAGGGACTCAATTTCACCTCAGTTGACGAGGCTCTTCAAGGACGTATTGCCGGTCTTGACATTGTGATGAACTCTGGTAACCTTGGTAGTGGTACAACTATGCGTCTGCGTGGCGTGTCATCCATTAACGGTAATGCCGAGCCGCTTATCGTTGTTGACGGTAACGTGTTTGAAACTACAGGAAACGATGACTTTGACTATGCCAATGCCGATCAGGAAAAGTTTGCCGAGCTTCTTTGTGTAAACCCTGACGATATTGAAGAGATTGACGTCTTGAAGGATGCTGCCGCTACTGCAGTATGGGGATCACAAGGTGCTAATGGTGTAATCTCAATTAAGACAAAGCGTGGTTCACGTGGTCCTACGCGTGTTACCTATTCTTATGGTCTTAATGTAACTTACCAACCCGATGGAATTCGTATGCTTAATGGTGATGATTACACCATGTTTATGAAAGAGGCATACTTTAATCCCGAGCTGAATGATGCGGCTGCCAACTTGCGTGAGTTGAACTATGACCCCTCGTTCTCTGAGTATCAGATGTTCAATAACAACACTGATTGGGTTGATGCCGTTAAGCAAGTGGGTATGAAGCACTCTCACTATATTTCACTTTCTGGTGGTGGTGAGAAAGCCAACTTCCGTGTGTCAGGAGGTTATGATACTGAAACAGGTTCAATTATCGCACAGGGGCTTGACCGTTTCTCTACCCGTGTCAATCTTGACTACTTCGTGTCTGAGCGTATTAAGATTATGTCTGACTTCTCTTTGACATATACGGATAATGAAAGAAACTATTCTGATCTTTTGGGTGCTTCTTATTTGAAGATGCCTAATATGGCTATCTATCGAGAAGATGCCGATGGTAATCCTACAGATGACTATTATCTGGCTCTGCAGTCTATGCCAGAGGCTTTGAAGGACCAACGTAATCGTATCAATCCTGTAGCAGAGGCCTATTTGGCAAAGAACGACTATCGTTCGTACAATTTGAATGCCTTGTTCGAAATCCAATATCGTTTGCTTAGCCCTAATTCTGATGGTCACCAGCTGAACTATAATGGTCAGGTGAGTATGGCCGTGTTCAATGATTATACGGATAAGTATTATCCGCGTGAGCTCTCTACATTGGGATGGGCAGATGCTTCAGTGAACCGTTCGGAGCAGAGCTCTGGTAAGAATGTGTCATTCAAGACCAAGCATACGTTGACGTTTACTCCCAAGTTTGATAATGAGGACAACTTCTTCACTACCATGCTTCGTATGGAGGTGAACAATGGTGACGGTAGTGGTTATGGTACTGTCTCTTATGGTCTTCCTTCTGGTGATATCAGTTCATCTACAGCCCAGGGACGACTGGAGAATATGTGGACAAACCAGAGCCAGTGGCGTAGTGTTTACTTCACCTACTCAGGACACTACTCATACAAGTCTAAGTACATGCTCGACTTCTCAGCACGTCTCGACGGTAGTACCAAGTTCGGTGCCGCTAACCGTTGGGGTCTCTTCCCTGCTATCTCAGGACGTTGGAATATTATTGATGAGGATTTCATGGAGCCTGCAAGAGATTGGCTCTCTATGCTTTCTATCCGTCCAGGTTGGGGACAAGTTGGTGCACAACCTTCTGCCGAGTACCTGCACTTCAGTAAGTATTCACCTGTAGATGTATATGGTGATATGTCAGCTACGGCTCCCAACAATGTTCGTCTGTCAGACCTTAAGTGGGAGACAAAGACAACTTGGAACCTTGGTACTGACATTGGTTTCTTTGATGACAAGCTCACTATGGATATCAACGTATATTCACAGCTGACCGAAGACTTGTTGATGAAGAATGTACGCATCCCCTCGTCTACCGGTTTCGGCTCACTCGCTTGGAGAAATGTAGGCAGTATGCGCAATCAAGGTTGGGAACTCAATATCTATGGTAACAAGTGTGTGAAGGTGGGTGATTTCTCTGCCGGATTCAATGTTACTCTTGGTAACAATGTGAATGAGATAGTAGAGATGGACGAAACCGTGTTGGCAAGTTTGAATAGCGACTTCAACTATGCAAACGGTTCATACCTTACCCGTGTACAGGTGGCCAATGCTTTTGGATCTATCTATGGATTCCGCTACAAAGGTGTATACCAATATAGTGATTATATCGCAGGCGAGCAGGAGAATGCACCTGTAGCACGCGATGCCAATGGTAACGTGATTACTGATGAGAAGGGCAAGCCGCTGCCTATGATGTTTAACTATGGCGATACAGACTATGAATTCCAGGGTGGTGATGCCATCTATGAGGATGTTAATCACGATGGTAACATCAACGAGCTGGATATCGTATATCTTGGTAACTGTAACCCCTTGTTCACCGGTGGTTTTGGCCTCCGCTTCTTCTACAAGCGTTGGTCTATGAATATGCAGTTCAACTACCGCTATGGAAGCAAGGTGCTGAACATTGCAAAGATGAATGCCGAGAATATGTATGACAACAACAATCAGAGCTATGCTGTTAACTGGCGTTGGCGTACTGAGGGTGATGTCACCTCTATTCCTCGTGCATTGCATCAGGCTGGCTACAACTTCTTGGGTAGCGACCGTTTTGTAGAGGATGGCTCATTCTGCCGTCTCAACTATCTGCAGATTGGTTACAACCTTGATCCCGAGATTGCAAAGCGTCTGGGTGTAAAGAACGCTATGCTGTCAATCTCTGCAAACAACCTCTTCAATTGGACCCGTTATTCGGGTGTTGACCCCGAGGTTGGCTATGGTGGTTATGGCTTGAGTACAGACAACTCTAAGACTCCTCGTCCTAAGTCATTCACTTGCAGATTAAATGTTACATTCTAACAGTTTACTACTATGAAAAGAATAATAACCAAGATAAAATATACGGCAGCAGCGTTATGCTCAATCGTATGCATGTCATCATGCGAAGATTTCTTGAGCATTGTTCCGCTGAATGAAATCGTATTGGAAAACTATTGGGAGAATGAAGCAGAGGTGTCCTCTGTGGTGGCATCATGCTATAGCGGAATTGCCGATGGAAATTTCATTACACGTGCCATGCTGTGGGGTGAGATGCGCTCTGACAACATGAGCAAAGGGTTGATCAATCCTAATACTCCTTATGTTAATGATGTGCAGTTGACCGAGATGCTCGAAGGCAATATACTGCCTAACTACTATATTGCCGATTGGTCGAGCTTCTACACAGTAATCAACCGTTGCAACACGGTGTTGCACTATGCACCCGAAGTTATTGAGCGTGATCCAGATTTTAGTGAGTCTGAATGGCTGGCTATCGAGGCTGAAATGCTAACTCTTCGCGCCTTGTGCTATTTCTATTTGGTGCGCTCGTTCCGCGATGTTCCTCTAGTGCTGGAGCCTACACTTGATGATACTGCTCCGATGCAGGTGGCTGCGGCTTCTCCCGACAGTGTGCTCAATCAGATTGTCGAGGATTTGAAGAAGGCTGAGCTGAATGCAGTGAAGGAATATCCTCCCCATTACAATGCCAATGTATCCTATACCAAGGGCCGTGTGACCAAGCAGGCCGTGTGGGCTCTCTTGGCTGATGTCTATCTTTGGATGGAGCGTTACGATGACTGTATCGCATATTGCGAAAAGGTGATTGAAGCTAAGGTGGAAGAGGCTGAAGAGGACCGCATGAGCTATGACGGTGATTACCCCTTGTTGGCAAACCAGAAGGCTAGTGCTTCCAATAATATTCATCAGGCCTATAACCAAATCTTTGGAACAGGAAACTCCTTTGAGAGTATCTTTGAAGTGCAGATTGATTATGTCTATGAGGACAAGAGAAATCCCTTCCGCAGTTATTACGGAGCATTTGATGTAGATATGGGTGCACTCTCGGCTTCTGCTTTCTTGGCCGAAAATACACAGAATGGCAATGACTACTTTGCTAAGACTGACATCCGCCCTGAAGAGTTGTTTGATGTTGAGGATGTAAATGTCTTCTCTATCCGTAAATACATTACAAGCAATGTCAGCGATGACGGTACTCCTTCAAAGCGCTCGGCTGCCTATCCCAATTGGATATTCTATCGCTTGACAGACGTGATGCTGATGGAGGCTGAAGCGCTGGTTGAGCGTAATGACTCAGCTGATAATGATTTGCGTATAGCATTTAATCTGGCCAATGCCGTATATCGTCGTTCAAATCTTGCAGCTCAGGATAAGGACTCTTTGACATTCAGCACATACGGCACTCAGAACCAGATGCGTGAGTTTGTCCTTCTTGAGCGTCAGCGCGAACTGATGTTTGAGGGTAAGCGCTGGTTCGACCTTGTACGCAAAGCACGTCGCGAGGGTAGCAATGGTGCCATGCTTGATCTTGCAAAGCGCAAGTATACTAAGCCTGATGCCGTGAAGAGTAAGTGGATTAAGCCCGACATGCTCTATTTACCTATATTCGAGGATGAGCTGAAAGTCAATACACTTCTGGTACAAAACCCGGAATATGAGACTGACGAAACAATATCAACAGCAAAATAAATTCTGCCATGAGAAGAAATAAATATATTGTTATGATTTGTTCCCTATTCACACTGCTTACTGTGAGTAGTTGTGTAGAGGAACTGAAAACGGAGAATTACTACACATTCACCGGAGAAATGGTTACTGACTATTTGGTCAACCGTGAGGACCAGTTCAGTGATTTTACATACGTTCTTGGACGTTCAGGCGTGAAGGAACTCTTGGCAGCGTATGGTAACTACACCTGTTTTGCACCTACCAATGAGGCCTTTGACATCTATCTTGCAGAACGCGGAAAGACTAGTGTTGAGGAACTCACTGATGAAGAATGCGATACCATCTCGTATGGTCATGTCATCAAGTCTGAGCTCGACTTCTTCTTGACCACTGATATGGACAATGGTGTGTTGGGAACAGCCAACATGAATGATCGCTATATCCAGGTATACATTGACTCTTTGACTGGTGATTTCTACATCAACCGTCATTCTAAGATTATCGTTAGAGATGAGGAAGTAGAGAATGGCGTAGTGCACGTGGTTGATCATGTGTTGATGCACTCTATTGCCGGTTTGCCCGACTTGATGATGGAGAACCCCGACATTAGCCTCTTCTGTGAAGCTATGCAGATTACCCACTTCCAGGATTCATTGCAGCTGTACATGGATGATTCGTACGTTGCTCCTGGAGAGAAAGGTGTGAGATACGAACGCCATGGATGGGATACCTGGTATCCACAGAAGCGTCGTTATGGTTATACCGGTTTTATCGAGACCAATGACGTGTTCGAAAAGATGGGTATTACTACCATTGATGAACTCGCTGCCTATGCCAAGAGTGTTTATGATGTGACCTTCCCTGAGGATGCGGGTAAGTATGATAACGATCCCACTCATCCGAAGAATCCTTTGAATCGTTTTGTAGCTTATCACTTCTTGGATCGCAAGGTTTATGCCAGTGAGAATCAGATGTACACCTTTATGCACTACCCTGAAGGCTCATACGATGCGTATGATTTCTATGAGACCATGTGTAAGGGTACCATCTTGAAGGTTCAGTGTGGCCGCCGTTCAGAGTGGAAGTTGTATATTAATCGTCGTTGGGATGCCCAGTATCAGGTGCGTGGCTCTGTAATTGATAAGACCACTTCACATGATGGTAATAATGGCGTGTATTATACCATTGATCATCCGTTGGTATATAGCACCGATGTTACAATGAAGGTGCTCAATGACCGTCTTCGTTTTGATGCCGGTACGCTGATGCCCGAGTTAGCCTCTAATGGTATCTATAGAAATCAGGAGGATAAGTGCTATCAGCTTCCGAATGGATACGTTAAGAACATGATTATGTATCAGGAGGCAGTAGTTTGGTATTCACAGCCAGTATGGGGCTTTTGGTGCTGGTATGGTGATGAAATCATCGCTATGGGACAATACGACTTCGCTCTTAAGCTTCCTCCCGTACCAGAAGGAACCTATGAAATACGTTATGGCTACGTTCCTATGACACAGCGTGGAGTGACACAGGTATATGTCGACAATATTCCTTGTGGTATTCCTATTGACTTGACAATGAATGCCAGTGGATCACCTAATCCAAAGATTGGCTGGTTCTCAGAGGATGGTCTTACAAAGGATGAGATTGTACGCAATGACAAGGCAATGCATAACCGTGGTTATATGCGTGCTCCTGATACCCAGACTATGGGTTCTAACGAGAGTGATATGGCTCCTGTACATCAGAATATTCTACGCCGTATCGTGGCTACTGAGTATTTGACCAATGAAATGGACCATTATATCCGTTTCCGTGCAGTAGACGAGAATGGTAAGGAGTTTATGTTAGACTATATTGAGCTCTGTCCGAAGAGTGTTTACGATTCTCCAACAGTGCCTGAAGATCGTCACTAATCATTAATAATATGAATAAGACTATGAAATATATGAAAAATATAAGGCTTTTCGGTTTGTTGCTGATGCTTCCTCTGGCATTTGCAAGTTGTACCGATGTTTGGAACGGACATTATGACGTTGACAACCAAAAGCAGATTGCCGATAAGACGCTTTGGGAAGAGATTGAGGCACGTCCTGAATTAAGGGCTTTTGCCGATTGCTTGAAGCAATATGGATATGATGAGGTGTTAAATGGCGACCAAATGTTCACCGTGTTTGCTCCACAGGGAGAGATTGACTTGAAGAATCTTTCGGCAGAAAAGGTGAAGGAAGAGTTTATCAAGAATCATATTGCACGATTCTCTCACTCTGCCAACAATGCTACCGTAGATAAAGATGTCTTGATGCTAAATGAAAAGTTTATCAACTTCACAAAAGAGGGCGATGGCTATAAGTTTGGTGAGAGCATGCTGGCCGAGAAGAATGTCTTGGCAAAGAATGGCGTTTTGCATGTTATCGGCTCTCAGGTTCCTTTCTTCTTTAATATTTGGGAATATCTGACTACCGATACTGCTTATAGCAAGATTCGTGAGTTCTTGTATTCTTTTGATGAGAACGAACTTGACGAGGATGCGAGTGTAAAGGGACCTATCGTTGATGGTATGCAGACTTATGTAGACTCTGTAGTAGTAACTACCAATGAGTTGCTGTATATGTTGGGTAGCATTAACGATGAGGATAGTACCTATACGATGATATTGCCTACCAATAAGGCTTGGGATGCTGCATATAAGCGCATTGCTCCTTATTATACTTTCTATAAGAACAAGGTGGATAAGGATTCTTTGGAAGATTTGTACACCAAGCGTGGAATTGTTGGCGATTTGATATTCAGCCATACCGTTCAGAAATCTATGCAGGATTCACTAATCTCTACCTCTCTTAATGTATTTGACAAACCGTTCGATTACATCTTGTCAGATTATAGCTCCATGGATGATGGCTATATTTGCAGTAATGGTAATGTGTTTGTCGTAGATTCATTGCGTCATGCACCTTGGGATTCATGGCACACACGTCTGAAGGTAGAGGGTGAGCGTACCAATGGACACGAGTTTACCAACTGTATTGCATATCGTAGAAGCTTATCTCACTCAGATTCTTTGTATACCAAGATTTCTAAGGGTGCATATCTTGAGGCTGTTCCAAAGTCTTCTTCAGTTAGTCCTAGTATTGAGTTCAGTATCTGGAATACGTTGGCTGCAGCCTATGAAGTGAAGATTGTGTTCTTGCCACAGAGAATGGCTACTGATAAGAGTATTGGCGAACTGCCCAATCATATTACAGTCGCAGTGGATTATCTGGATGCTTCGGGTAAGTCGAGAAAGGCAAACCTTAAAACAGCTAAAGATTCACTTCATGTAGATCCCACACGTATTGATACTGTGAGTGCTGGTATCTTTGAATTCCCGGTAGCAACCTTCGGTGAGGAAAAGTCTTCAACAAAGATTACTGTGAAGTCTGCAGCTAGTTCTCGTGATAAGAACAAGTCTCGTACGTTCCTTGTCGATTGTATTATTCTCGAACCTGTAAAAGAATGATAATATGAAAAGCATAAAGAATTATATACATACGCTTCTGTGCGGCATTGTTGCTGGTGGTATGCTGTTGGGTACTCCGGCTGTCTATGCTGCTATGCCTGAGGATAACACTCAGCAAACAGAAAAGATGACTACAGTCAGTGGTGTTGTCTTTGATGCTGCTACACGCACTCCATTGGCTGGTGTACGTGTCGCTGCTCATGGTAATTCCAAGTATTCTGTAATGACCGATGAGACTGGTACATATTCTTTGGAGGTACCAGGATATGTGACATTGATCGATTTGCAGGCTCCTGGCTATAACCTTATTCAGATGGCAGTGAGTGAGAAATCACAACAAGTGTTCATTCATGCCGAACAGTTTACAAGTGATTATACAGCAGATGTCCTGGTCAGTGATATTGCGCAGACCGAGGATTTCTCCTTGAGTACAGCCCTGAGTGTTGATCAGGAGATTGGCACACGCTTGGGAGGCGATTTGCGAACGATTACTCGCAGCGGTACTCCTGCTATGGGTTCTGCCATGTTCATTGGTGGCTTGAACTCTCTGAATGCCAATGCACAGCCTCTTATCGTTGTTGACGGTGTTTTCATTGATCAGCAATACAATCGTGATGCTTTGCATGAAGGACACTATAATAACGTGCTCTCTTCTATCAATGTGAACGACATTGAGAAGGTTACAGTATTGAGGAATGCTACCGCACTTTACGGAACAAAAGGTTCTAACGGTGTGATTCTGATTGATACCAAGCGTAGCACTAGCATGGCTACTCGCATTGAGGCCAATGTTATGGCAGGTATTGAGATGATGCCCGAACGTCCTTCGATGATGAATGCAAGTCAGTACCGTCTCTATGCATCAGAACTCATTGGTAGTACAGATACTGAACTCACTGATTTCAAGTTCTTGAATAATGATCCTAATTACTACTATTATGATATGTATCACAATGATACCAATTGGGATGATTATATTTATCGTGAAGCTTTCACCCAGAACTACAATATGAGTGTTCAGGGTGGTGATGAGGTGGCCGATTATAACCTCTCTTTAGGTTACACAAACGCTGAAAGTACGTTGAACTACAATAACTTTACTCGTATGAACCTGCGTTTCAATACGGATATCAAGTTGATTGGCGATTTGAGTACTCGTTTTGACGTGGCTTATAACTACAACACCCGTAATCTGCGTGATGATGGTATCATTGAGGATTTCTCTAAGGAGACAATTCTTTCACCCAACTTCTTGGGTCTGATCAAGGCTCCTTTCTTACATCCTTATCGCCAGGACGAGAATGGTAAGTTAACAGAGTTTGTTTCTCCAGCCGATGACTTTGCTTCAGATTTCGGTCTCAATACCTCATGGGCCAATCCTGTAGCAATCAATGAGTATGGTGATGCCAAGAACAAGAACCGTTTGGAGTATAGCGTATTCAACATATCTATCGCTCCTCGCTATGATTTCAACAAGAATCTCTATGCTACCACATTGTTCTATTATGCATTGTCAAACAATAACCAGCGTGCCTTTGTGCCGATGACTGGTACTCCTACCTTCTATATTGATGGGGTGGGAGAGTCAAGCAACAGTGCTTCCGCATTTAATGCAAAGCAGGAATCATTGTTCAGCGATACGAAGATTGACTGGACCTATCAATATCGTGCCCATTATCTGAACCTTGTTGGTGGCTTCCGTTTCACGAATGACAACTATGTATCTACAGCTCAGGAGGGTCATAATACAGGTAATGACAAGACTCCTAACGTGTCTGGCTCGTTGAATTTTAGTGATGTCGGTGGTGTTGACGACACTTGGCGTTCATTTGCATACTATGCTAATGCCGATTATAACTATAAGTTTAAGTACTTCTTGCAGGGTGGTTTGTCCATGGAGGCAACCTCACGCTTCGGTAAGGATGTGGATGCAGGCATTAAGCTGGCTGGAACCCATTGGGGACTCTTCCCCTCTTTGCAGGCTGCATGGCTGATTTCGTCAGAGGACTTCTTCAATCCTGAGGCTTTGGGTATCAATAACCTTAAGTTGAGCGTAGGCTATGATGCCTCTGGTAATGACGATATCGCTATCAGTGCTTCACGCTCTAGCCTCAGTGCCAACCGCTTCTTGAATGGTTCTATTGGTCTCGTCCTGAATAATATTGGCAACACTGGTATTCAATGGGAAACAACCCATCGCTTCCGTGCAGGTCTTGACCTCATCAGCAAGAATGATTTGCTTGGAGTATCTTTGAACTTCTTCAAGAGCTATACGAACAACCTACTGACCATGAAGTCTCTTCCCGAAATCACGGGCGAAGGCTATTATTGGTCAAATGATGGCTCTTTGGAGAATATCGGTGCCGATCTCGGCTTGCGTGTCAAGCTCATCAACACCAAAGACTGGAAATGGGAGATGGGTGCTAATGTGGCAGCTTATAAGAATAAGATTACTGCACTCCCCGACGGTGACTATACCACCACTCTCTATGGCGCCAATGTGTTGACATCAGTAGGTCGTCCTGCTGGCGTATTCTACGGTTATGAAACCGCAGGTGTGTATGCCACTCAGCAAGAAGCCGAGGCCGATGGTCACACTTTGGTAGCTACTACTGGTGAGGTTACTGCCTTTGGTGCTGGTGATATGCGCTTTGTTGACCATGTGGATGATAACATTATCAATGAAAAGGATATGGTGGTTATTGGTGACCCGAATCCTGATTTCTATGGTAATCTCTACTCAAACCTCTCCTACAAGCGCTTCTCTATGAGTATGAACTTCAACTATTCATATGGAAATGATATTTATAACTACCAGCGTGCACAGCTTGAGGGTGGTTCACAGTTCTTCAATCAAACCACAGCGTTGAACCGTCGTTGGATTGCCGAAGGTCATCAAACCGATATCCCTAAGGCAACATTCGGTGACCCTATGGGCAACTCTCGCTTCTCTGATCGTTGGATTGAGGATGGCTCATATCTCCGTCTGCGCAGTGTGACTCTCAGCTATGCACTTCCTGTCAATTCTGTTTGGTTGCAGGGTGTGACTGTATGGGCTACTGCCAACAACCTCTTCACACTGACCAATTACTTGGGTAGTGATCCTGAAGTTTGGGCTGGCAACGCCGTGTTGTATCAAGGTATCGACCGTGGTCTTACAGCTCAGGGACGTAGCTTGCTGATGGGTATTAAGATTAACCTCTAAAAATGAATGAATCATGAAAAGAAAATCAATATTCTATATTATAGCGCTGTGCTCAGTAATGGGTGTCTTTACAGCGTGTGAAGATATGCTTGATGTGACCTCCTCATCGGTTCAGTATGAGGGTAGTCATGAGTTGAACTCTCCATCAGATAGCTTGTACTCTGTTATTGGTATCTTGAGTAAGCTCCAGGGGATTGCCGACCGTACAGTCTTGTTGGGCGAGTTGCGTGCCGATCTTGTGGATGAGAATATCAATACCGAGAACGATTTGCGCGAGCTTATCAATCACAACATCTCTGCCTCAAATCCCTATTGTGATTATAGCGATTATTATGCAGTAATCAATAACTGTAACTATTTCCTCTCGAAGGTCGACACCACGGTGCTGGTTTCCAATCAGAAGGTGATGCTGCGCGAGTATGCAGTGGTGAAGGGTATCCGTGCCTGGACCTATCTGCAGATGGCTCTCGTATACAAGCAAGTACCTTTTATCACTGAACCTATCCTGTCTGTGGTAGATGCGGAGAAGAATTATGATGAGTACGACCTTGAGCAGATGTGCGATTATTTTATCGCCGACCTCCTTCCCTACGTTGATACCGAGTTGCCCAATTATGGCGTCATCAGCGGCATTGATTCAAAATCTATGTTCTTCCCCATTCGCTTGTTGTTAGGCGATATGTACCTTTGGAAGCAGGATTATAAGAATGCCTATCGTTACTATGCTGAGTATCTTTACCGTGAGGACCTCGGTACTTTGTCTGGTGGCTCACAGGTAACCTCGCTTAATCCTACAACAAACGATATTTCTGGCATCTCGATTAGTATGTCAACCGCAGAGGACATTACCGTCATCCCTATGGCTGATACCAAGTTGAATGGTACAACCAGTAATCTGAACAATATCTTCAGTGCTACCGATGTTAATGAAGGTAAGCGCCCCGTATCTCCCTCTTATGCATGGAAGGAACTTTCAGAGAAGCAGGACTATGCTTACAGACAGAATTCTACGACAATCCGCCACTTGGCATGCGGTGATGTGCGTGCTTTTAGTACATACGGTAGGGAAACATGGGACGACGGCTCTTTCTCGCCCTCCATTCGTGAGGAAGACTGGTACTTGGTTGATGTTCAGAGTAAGTATTTGGTGAACTCAAAGTTCTCGGGTACCAATTCACTGCCTATCTATACTATCAGTAATGTGTATCTTCGTATGGCTGAGGCTCTCAACCGTATGGGCGAGTCGGAAAAGGCATTCGCTATCCTTAAGACTGGTGTTGCTCAGGTTCGTATCGTTGATGGAGAGATTTCCTTCACATATCCCACCAGTGAGAATACCGCTTATGCGGGCATTCATGCTCGTGGCTGTGGTGTGGCTGGTGAGAACGACCAGTATGTGCTCGACTTCTCTGGTCTTGTTCCTACTAGTGTAGAGCAACGTACCGATCAGCAAGGTGATACCGTGTATGTGCGTACACTGAATAAGTATGAGTCATTTGCAGGCTATGAGAACCAGTATGTATATGCTGATGAGGATATCGTATGGGTTGAAGGTGCTGAAGGCACACCCGACACATGCTACATGGTGCTCAATCCTGTGAGCTATTTGGTTGAGACAGTAGAGGATTTTATTGTTGATGAGTTGGCTCTTGAGACAGCTTTTGAGGGTACCCGTTTCTATGATTTGATGCGTGTTGCTCTGCGTCGCAACGATCCCTCTTACTTGGCCGATAAGGTGGCTCGCCGCAAGGGTGAGAGCCAGTTGCGCGATGAAAACTTGTTCAGCCGCTTGTCTATAATGGACAACTGGTATATCAATAAGGAATAACTTTCCCTATTCTATGATAAAAGGGGTGTGCCATAACTATTGGCACACCCCTTTTTTACATCTTTCTTGTCATTCTGAGCGCAGCGAAGAATCTCATAGAGACTTTTTAGGGATCCTTCGCTGCGACAGGATGACAAACGGAGTCTTGCAAACGCCCTCTTGTTTTTTGTGTCTAGATTCTAACTCTTCCGCTCCAATTCCTGTAGACTCTCCAACTTCTTGGTCTCAAGGAACTCATAGATGCCGCAGAGGTGCTCACGCACCCGTTGGTGACCAAATTCGTAGACCTTCGTGACTAGTCCGTCAAGGAAATCACGGTCGTGACTCACGATGATGAGTGTGCCGTCATAGTCGGCCAGAGCCTGCTTGAGTACATCTTTGGTCTTGAGATCAAGGTGGTTGGTAGGCTCGTCGAGGATTAGTAGGTTGACGGGTTCGAGCAGGAGCTTGAGTAGGGCCAGTCGGGTACGTTCACCACCTGAAAGCACCTTCACCTTCTTCATCGATTCTTCGGGACCGCCAAACATGAAGGCTCCCAAAAGGTCACGTATCTTGTTGCGTACCTCTCCCTTTGCCACATCATCGATAGTCTGAAATACGGTGAGCTCTTCATCGAGCAGTGAAGCCTGGTTCTGTGCAAAGTAGCCTATCTGCACGTTATGTCCTAAGGTGATGGTGCCGTCATAGGGTATCTCTCCCATGATACTCTTGACCATGGTGGACTTACCCTCACCGTTGCGGCCCACGAAGGCTATCTTGTCGCCACGCTCTACGGTGAAGGTGGCATCCTTATAAATGAGTCGATCGTACGTCTTGCCTACACCATCGGCAATCACCGGATAGCTGCCGCTACGTGGTGCGGGTGGGAACTTGAGGCGCAGGCGCGAGGTGTCCTCCTCGTCCACTTCGATGATTTCGAGCTTCTCCAGCATCTTTACGCGGCTCTGCACCTGCAGTGTCTTTGAGTAGGTGCCTTTGAAGCGCTCTATGAAGTCCTTCGTTTCCTGTATCATCTTCTGCTGCTCCTCATACTGCTTCTGCTGTTGCTCACGGCGTTCCTTACGCAGTTCGAGGTAGTGGCTGTACGAAGCCTTATAGTCATAAATCCTGCCCATGGTAACTTCTATGGTGCGAGTGGTGATGGAGTCTACAAATTTACGGTCGTGACTGATGACAACAACGGCCTTCGACGAGGTGCGTATGAAGTCCTCCAACCATTGTATACTCTCTATGTCGAGGTGGTTGGTGGGCTCGTCGAGGAGCAGCACATCAGGGTCCTTGAGCAGCAGCTTGGCCAGCTCTATGCGCATGCGCCAACCGCCTGAAAACTCCGACGTCGGCTTATTGAAGTCGCTGCGTTCAAATCCAAGTCCCAGCAAGGTCTTCTCCACATCCTCCTCGAAGTGTGTCATGTCGATGGCGTAGAACTTCTCGCTCAGTACGGCCACCTGCTCTATAAGAGCCATATATTCATCGCTCTCATAGTCGGTGCGTGTCGCCAGCTCATTGTTCATGCGCTCTATCTCTGCCTCAGCCTCATGCAGATGGGCAAAGGCCTGTGAGGTCTCCTCGAATACTGTACGTCCATCCTCTGTCATCAAATGCTGTGGAAGATACGCGATAACGCAATCCTTCGGTGCCGACACCTTGCCTCGGGTAGGCTGGCGCACTCCCGCCAATATCTTGAGCAGCGTGCTTTTGCCGGCTCCGTTCTTTCCCATCAAGGCAATGCGGTCCTTTTCGTTAATCTGAAATGATATGTCTTTAAATAATGTCGTGCCGCCAAACTCTACGGCCAATCCGTCTACTGAAATCACAAGAAAAATGTATTAGTTAATAATAAACTGTTTATCCCTAAACCCTAAACAAAAATCAGCCCGCAACCTCTTCCTGATGGCCCATAGTGTTTTTCATGTACTAACAGTCATCTCAGAAGGGTCGCGAGCCTTTTCCTATTTATTGTTCTTTATATACTCAGCAGCTGCTTCAGCACAGCGTTCGCCGTCTATCGCTGCCGATACGATGCCACCGGCATAACCAGCTCCTTCACCGCAAGGGAAAAGTCCGCCTACGGTGATGTGCTGCAGCGTCTCGCGGTCGCGAATGATACGTACGGGGGCCGAGGTACGCGTCTCTACGCCTATCACCGTGGCCTCATTGGTGAGGAACCCCCGTGAGGTACGTCCGAAGTGCTCAAATCCCCGCTGCAGGCGGCTGCTTATGAACTCCGGCATCCAGAAGTGGAGCGGCGAGGAAATCAATCCTGGTGAGTACGACGATGAAGGCAGGTCATACGACAACTTCTTACGTGTGAAGTCCACCATGCGTTGTGCCGGTGCCGTCTGCCGTCTGTTCCCTTGCATCCAACACTGCTGCTCCAGTTGCTCTTGGAAATGAAGCATAGCGAGAGGGTGAGTGGTTGAGTGTTGAATGTCGATTGTGGAGGCACTATTGTCATTTGTCACTTGTCCATTGCCAATTAACGAAATATCTTCCGGCCTGATTTCTACCACCATGCCCGAGTTGCTCCAACGCGAGTTGCGGTGCGAGGCCGACATGCCGTTCACCACAATCTGCTCCGGTCCGCTGGCCGCAGGCACCACAGCACCTCCAGGACACATGCAGAAGCTGTATACTCCACGCCCCTCGACCTGAGTGACGAAGCTGTATTCCGCTGCAGGGAGATACTTCCCGCGTCCGTTCTTGTTGTGGTACTGTATCTGGTCGATCAGTTCAGCAGGATGTTCCAGTCGCACACCTACTGCAATCCCCTTGGCCTCGATGGCTATCCCCGAGGCTTGGAGATGGCGATACACGTCGCGTGCCGAGTGTCCCGTAGCGAGTATCACGGGACCATGCAACGTACGTCCCGTGTTGGTCTCTATACCGATGATGCGGCTATCCTCCACGATGAGGCGATCCATACGCGTCTCGAAGTGTACCTCCCCGCCACAGCGGCGTATTGTTTCGCGCATATTCTCAATCACGCGCGGCAGCTTGTCCGTGCCGATGTGTGGGTGCGCATCGCTCAGTATGCTCGTCGACGCCCCATGTTGGCAGAATACGTTCAGAATCTTCTCTACACTACCGCGCTTCTTGCTGCGTGTGTACAGCTTTCCGTCCGAGTAGGCACCTGCACCACCCTCACCGAAGCTGTAGTTGCTCTCCGGGTCAACGGTATGTTCACGTGAGATGCGTGCAATGTCCCGTTTGCGGGTATGTACATCCTTGCCGCGCTCCACTACGATAGGCCTGCATCCAAGCTCTATGAGGCGCAAGGCAGCAAAGAGCCCCCCAGGCCCAGCTCCTACCACGATTACCTCAGGCCCTTCGTCCACCATCGGGTAATACGTCTCGGTATATTCATTGTCGGTAGGCAGTTCGTTGATGTAGATGCGTACGGTGAGATTCACGAAGATTGTGCGCTGCCGCGCATCAATGCTCCGCTTCAGAGTGCGCACAGCCTGTATGGTACGCACGTCCCATCCTTTCTCCCGAGCCACATGCTGCTTTATGCTTTGCTCGTTGGCTGCCTGTTCGGGCAGAATCCGTAGTTGTAGTTCTTGAATCATTTTTGTTTTATTGGTTGCTTAGTACTCCTTCCCCCTTTATTCTCCTTAACCAAACAATATCCTAAAGGCCTCTTCCACTTTGCGGACGGGGCTGATTTCGATGCTGAAGCGTTTGGTGTCGAGTCCTTGCATGTTGTGCTTGGGGATGATGATTTGCTTGAATCCGAGCTTTTCGGCTTCGGCGATGCGTTGCTCTATGCGGCTTACGGGACGTATCTCACCGGAGAGACCTACCTCGCCTGCCATGCATACGGTGGGTTCTATCTCTGTATCCATGTTGCTTGAGAGAATGGCGCTGATGACGCTGAGGTCTATGGCGGGATCGTTGACGCGGAGGCCGCCGGCGATGTTGAGGAATACGTCTTTCTGTGCCAACTTGAAGCCTACACGCTTCTCCAGCACTGCCAATAGCATGTTCATCCTGCGCAGGTCAAATCCCGTGGCCGAGCGCTGCGGTGTGCCGTAGGCTGCTGTGCTCACGAGTGCCTGGGTCTCGATGAGGAAGGGGCGTATGCCCTCTATGGCCGAGGCGATGGCAATGCCGCTCATGCCCTCGTGGCGGTCGGTAAGCAGCAGTTCCGAGGGATTGCTCACCTGACGCAGTCCGTCGCCGCGCATTTCGTAGATTCCCAGTTCGGCCGTACTGCCAAAGCGGTTTTTGATGCCGCGCAGTATGCGGTACATGTAGTGCTGGTCGCCCTCAAACTGGAGTACGCAGTCCACGATATGCTCCAGTATCTTCGGTCCTGCAATGCTTCCCTCCTTGTTGATATGTCCGATGAGGATGGCGGGTATGTTGCTTTCCTTGACAAACTTGAGCAGCGAGGCGGCACACTCGCGTATCTGTACGATGCTGCCGGGCGATGACTCGGCAGTCTCCGTGCTGATGGTCTGTATGGAGTCTATGACGATGATGTCGGGCTGTGTGTCCTTGATGTGGGCATAAATCTTCTCCAGTGAGGTCTCGCATACGATGAGGCAGTTGTTGTCGCCGTGCTGTATGCGGTCGGCACGCAGCTTGAGTTGTCGTGCGCTCTCCTCGCCCGACACGTAGAGCACGCGCTGATGGGGCATGCGCAGGATGGTCTGCAATACCAGGGTGCTCTTGCCTATACCGGGCTCTCCGCCCAGGAGGATGAGCGAGCCAGGCACCAGTCCACCGCCCAATACGCGGTTCAGCTCCTCATCGTGCATGTCGATGCGCGGCTCTTCGCCCGTAGCAATCTCGGCCAATGTCAGTGGGCGTGCCTTCTCGAAGGTGAATCCCGGCGCTGCGCGGCGATCGGCCACGGCAGGGCGTATCACCTGCTCCTTCATTGAGTTCCATGTGCCACACGATGGGCAACGGCCAGCCCACTTGGGCGAGTCGTATCCACACTCGGTACATACGTATGCGGTCTTCTCTTTTGCCATGTCGTTACGATTCTTTCTGCGAAGGTACAAATTATCTTCCAAATAGTTTATACTTTTACAAAATGAAACGTCTTTTAGGCGAG